>NZ_JBPAOH010000004.1:0-128524 GCF_050875635.1 Tolypothrix sp. VBCCA 56010 | reverse complement strand
TGTTGGTTGTTGGTTGTTGGTTGTTGGTTGTTGGTTGTTGGTTGTTGGTTGTTGGTTGTTGGTTGTTGGTTGTTGGTTGTTGGTTGTTGGTTGTTGGTTGTTGATTGATAGTTGTTGGTTGACGGTTAACAGTTAACAGTCACAAGTCTTCAGTTATTCACCATCGATTATCCACCATCAACTATCCACCATCCACCATCCACCATCGACTATCCACTATCAACTATCGACTAACCACTAACCACTAACCACTATCAACTATCCACTAAAGCGTTTTGATGATGTCGGCAAAGCCATATATGCTGATGATGAGCAACAGCAGTGCTGTAATTTGGGTGATTCGCGTTTGGGGTGAGGGAGCGATCGCTTCTCGCACTAAGATGGAAATAGACGCTCCTACTACTAAACTCAAACCCAGTACCAAAAAAGGTCTATCGGGTATAACAGTCGCAATTGCTAGCATAGCGATCGCCAGCATCAACATCAATAGCTCTACAAACCGAGGTGGGTTGTATTGGCTAGATATCACAAAAGTCTGAAACCAAAAACGCCAAAATCTCATCACTGGGGATTGGGGACTGGGGACTGGGGACTGGGGACTGGGGACTGGGGAATCAGGACAAATAATAACTCCTAACTATGTACAGACGTTCCGACGGAACGTCTCTACCTAACTCCTGATTTTTGACTGCCGTTTGCTTGTGTAGTATCTTCTGTTACCTCTACACCAAAGACGCGGCTAAAGGTTTTTTCGACTTTGTAGCCAGAATCAATCGATTCTAAAGGGTCTTTCCGCAGTCGGTGACGCAGACATAGAGTAATTACGCGACGGATATCATCAATTGTTACTTCGGTGCGCCCTTCAAATGCAGCGATCGCTTTCGCGGCACGGTTGGTTACAATGTCACCACGCAAGCCATCTACATCAAGTTGCGAACAAACTTCGGAAATCTTCACCCGCAAGTCATAATCAATTTTCACTGAAGGTAAAAGCTTCTGAGCATTGACAATTTTATCTTGTAGTGCTTCTTGACTAGTTTGGTTTTTCTCAACAAATTCTTGAGGATTTTGGTCAAATTCTGCTCTTTGCTCCACGATTTCCACTCGCAAAGCGGGTTCTTTTACGGTGTGGATTTCGGCGTGCATTCCAAAACGGTCAAGCAATTGAGGACGTAATTCACCTTCTTCAGGGTTTCCCGAACCTACTAGCACAAAACGCGCCGGATGTCTAATAGAAATACCTTCTCTTTCTACAGTATTCCACCCGCTAGCGGCAGAATCTAGTAGCACGTCTACCAAGTGGTCATCGAGCAAATTGACTTCATCCACATAAAGAATACCCCGGTTAGCTTTTGCTAAAAGTCCCGGTTCAAAGGCTTTTACACCTTCAGATAAAGCCTTTTCAATATCAATAGTACCGCAAACCCGGTCTTCTGTAGCTCCTAGAGGCAAGTCTACCATGATGACTTTTTTCTGAACTACAGGAATTTCTGCTCCTTGTTCTAGTAAAGCGCGAACTTCATCGCTCATGATATCAGGGTCTTTTGGGTCACTGTTGAAGGGGTCATTGGCAACCACGGGAATTTCTGGCAACAAATCAGCCAGTGCGCGGATAGTTGTGGATTTGCCGGTGCCGCGATCGCCCATAATCATTACACCACCAATTTTCGGATCGATCACATTTAACAGCAGTGCCAGTTTCATTTCTTCCTGACCGACAATTGCCGTAAACGGAAACACTACCCGACGCGTACTAGCCGTGGTTTGAGCTGTAGGACTCACGCTTATTACCTTATCAATACTTTTCTTATTACCGCTTTTTATTGTGCCACAGTTGCGGAGTCAGGTAAAAGGCAAAACAAGAGAAACTGCTGCATCGCAAATCTGACCACAATCGCTTTCCTTACGTTTACGATCTGAAATTAGAAGATAACTGTCAAATCCATCATGTTAAAGTACGATCCATTAGCTTGCTTGCCCTCTTCTGACGAACTGCCCGACTCGGACGATACTCCTGTGGATAATGAATTACAAGATTTAATTCCCGGTTTACTTAAAGCCATATTAGCTATGGCTTGGGCAGATAGAATGGATTGGTTTTTTGGCGTTGATATGGGAGTATATTATGACCCCAATCTACCGCCAATAGTACCAGATGGATTTTTAAGTTTGGGAGTTGAGCGGTTTTTTGATGAAAATCTCCGCCTCAGTTATGCAATTTGGGAAGAAGAGCAAGTTCCCATATTTGTGCTGGAAGTAGTTTCTCAAAGTTATCGTGGGGAGTACACAACCAAGAAAGACGAGTATGCAAAGCTAGGAGTTTTGTATTATGTAGTCTACAATCCCACTCGCCGCCGCAAGCCACGTTTTGAAGTTTACAAGTTAGTAAATGGCGAGTATCAATTACAAGATAGCAATCCTGTATGGCTACCGGAGGTTAATTTGGCAATTGGTATGGAAACGGGAACTTATCAAAGCATCACCCGCGAGTGGTTGTATTGGTATAACGAGCAAGGAAAAAGATTGTTAACACCAGAAGAACAAGCAAAACAAGCTCAACAACGCGCCGAGATATTGGCGGAAAGGTTAAGGGCGCTTGGTGTAGATCCTGATTCAATTGCTTGACAAACTCGCTGCTTTGAAATATTATATTTATTCTAGGAAAAGTCTGGGCGCATATATAAAAGCTAACTGAAGATGAATTGGTAGTTAGCGCTGAAGCGCTAAAGTATTCACCACAAACTACAATCCATCAATTTACGTTCTTACTGTCACCAGTTAGAAAAACGCACTTTAGCAATTAGACTTAAATTATCAACGCTCTTTGATTTCAGCCGCTGCAAAATCTCTATATTTTGGTTGTAAGTAAAAGATGGCTTTAGTGTATTAAAATTCATGCGGACATAATTTATAATTCATAATTTTGTTACATCGGGGGATTTAAACCCCGCTCTTATTCAGGAATGCTTATAGTCGGCACCGGGTACAAACCCTTTTTAATTATGAATTATGAATTAATAATTATTAATTAGGTTGACTGCATGATGTAGAATATAAATCCCGCTCACTGGGCAAATTTAGATAAGAAAAATGAATCAGTTTCCTGCAACGAGCAGCAGTGTGGTAAAGGAAAAAGCCTTAGAATTAGGGTTTCACAAAGTTGGAATTGCAGCTGTAGATGAGACGGATGCTAGAAACGCGCAGCGATTGCAAGCATGGCTAAAACTGGGTTATCACGCGGATATGGAATGGATGGCTTCACAGAAGCGTCAGGATATTCGGTCTTTAATGCCATCAGCGCGATCGCTTATTTGTGTTGCTTTAAATTATTACACACCACATCAACGTCCCGAAGGTGAAGAATACGCGAAAATGTCGCGTTATGGCTGGGGACGGGATTATCACAAAGTCATGCATAAAAAACTCAAAGCGCTGACTACCTGGTTGCAAGAACAAGGAGAAGAAATTCAAGCGCTTAGTTATGCAGACACAGGACCCGTGCAAGATAAAGTATGGGCACAACAAGCGGGAATTGGCTGGATTGCGAAAAATGGTAATGTGATAACTAGGGAATATGGCTCTTGGGTATTTTTGGGAGAAGTGTTAACGAATCTGGAATTGAAAAGCGATCGCCCGCATACACAACATTGCGGTACTTGTACTCGTTGTCTTGACGCTTGTCCTACCGGTGCAATTACTCAGGAGTTTGTAATAGATGCCAATCGTTGCATAGCTTATCATACAATTGAAAATCGGGCGGAAAAATTGCCAGAGACAATTACACCTCATTTGCAAGGCTGGGTTGCTGGTTGCGATATCTGCCAAGATGTTTGTCCTTGGAATCAGCGTTTTGCTCGCACAACCGATGTGGCAGAGTTTCAACCTTACTCTGGGAATCTTGCGCCCAAGCTGATAGAATTAGCCAAAATCTCAAATGAGGAGTGGGATAGACAATTTCCGGCATCCGCATTTAGGCGAATTAAACCAGAAATGTTACGAAGAAATGCCCGTGCTAATCTGGACAACAAACTAGATGCATAGCGGATTTGAGCAAGCTAATATAAAGGCTAAAGCATGAAAAAATATACACATACTAGCTTTAACAAAGCATGAATAATTTCATACTTTTCTCTTCAGAATTTATATTTTATACTTCAGATGACCCAGAAAGTAATTATTTTTGATTTTGATGGCACAATTGCCGATACAGTAGATGCTTTAGTAAGTATTGCTAATCGTTTAGCCCAAGAATTTGGTTATATACAAATTACTCCGGAGGAACTTGCGCTTCTGAGGAATTTTACTTCTAGAGAAATTATTAAGTACTCAGGTATCTCGGTTTTCAAGATACCTTTTTTAGTCAAAAAAGTTAAATCAGAATTAAAAAATAAAATACACGAATTTAAACCAATTCCCGGAATTAAAGAAGCATTAATAGAACTTCAAAATGATGGAAATAGGCTGGGAATTATCACTTCTAATTCTAAAGATAATGTCAGAGACTTCCTGCAAATAAACGATTTAGACAGTTTATTTGAGTTTATCTACTCAGGAGTGACAATTTTTGGCAAAACAACTATAATTAATAACGTTTTAAGACAAAAACAACTAAAACCTCAAGAAGTTATTTATGTCGGCGATGAAACTAGAGATATAGAAGCATCCAAAAAAGCAAATATCAAAGTGATTGCAGTGACTTGGGGTTTCAATTCACAGGAAGTATTAAGCAAGCAAAATCCCAACTTTTTGATTTACCAACCAAGTCAACTGCTAGAAGTGATAAAAAATTGCTAATTGTAATTTGGTAATAGGTAATAGGTAATAGGTAATTGGTAATTGGTGAGCCAGTGCGTTGGTAAGGCAGCGCGGTCTTCTCCCTTTGGGAGAGGCTAACGCCAAGGGGAGGCAGTGCGTTGCGGGGGTTCCCCCCGTTGTAGCACCTGCCGTGGTTCCCCCCATGAGCGACTGCCGCAAGGCTCCGCCGACTTGAAGCACCTGCCGTGGTTTCCCCAAGCGGAGCATCTGCCGTCGGGGATGCCGACTTGAAGCACAGCCGCGAACCTCGAAGGGGTAATTGCACATTGGGCAATGGGAATAAGAGATTCTTTCCATGCCCCATGCCCCATGCCCCATGCCCCATGCCCCATTACCTATTACCAATTACCAGTTAAAAAACTTAATTTCCCGGTTGACCTTTTTCTAAAGCTTCTTCTACTAGGTCGTCACTCACATTAGTAACACCTTCAGTTGTGGAATCGCCAACATCCTTTGCCATATTTTTATAATCATCGGGATTACCAGTTGGCTGTGCTTGCGTTTTTGTTTCTTCTTGTTTCGGCACCTCTAACTCAGGTGCAGTTGCAGCTTTGGCTGCTGCTTCACCTTGACCTGTGCGGTCAACATCACTGACGCTTAATTCCTGTGCTGCTTTGTAATCAGCTTCCGCATCGACTGTTGGCGCTTTTTCTTCACCACTAGCGATGTTTTCAGCAGCTAATTGTGCGTCTTGGGTGGGAGCTTCCGCGACATTGGGCTTCACTTCATCAGGCATAACTAACCCCCTAAGTAATTTTTCTATTTATGAGGTAATCGTAACAAAGTGATGTCTCATGTTCTTGGCATCTATAGATAGATTTTTACCTCTATTGAAAGGTAGATAAAAGTTTCGATATTTAATTTATAAAACTCTTTCTCTTGGAGGTCGATAACAAAGTCGTTAATAGTCAACAGTTAAACAGGTATTACTTTGAACTTTTTGACGCAGATTGAATTCGATTAAATAACCTGGGAGATAAATTATGACTGCAAGTGACAATAAAGCGGAACAAGCATTAGGCGATAGAACTCACAAAGTGGTAGAGGCGTTTAATAAGCTGGATACTGATGCCAAATTAGTTTGGTTTTATTTGGTTTATAAAAAAATGGGAAGTTCAATTACTCCTGCTGCACCGGCTGCTGCGGAACCAGAACTATCACCGAAGCTGCTATCAGATTATTATGAATTGTCTGATGAGCAGCAATTAAACATTATGCGGGAAATTGTGAATCGTCAAGATACAGAATATTCTCGGATTTATGGCGCGTTAAAAGAAAATAATCAGCTATTAGTTTGGTATGCTTGGGCAATTGGTATGGATGAGAAAAAAATAATTGGGATGCCAGAAAATTACAAGGCAAGTGAGCCAATTAATAATCTGGTTTCCCAAACAGAAGGGCTTGATTTTGAAGAGCAAATGTCAATATTCCGGACAATTGTCGGTGAAATGGGTTACACCGATGTGAAGCCAATTGAAACGCAAGCACAAACTGGTAAAACGTCAAGCCTTTAATATTTGGTAAATTGTAGAAAGTAGGGTGCGTTACACTTTGTTAACGCACCATGTTTATTCATTTATCGCGGTGCGTTACTAACGCACCCTACAAATTGGATATTTTTTAATTGGAAGTCTCTTAGTGGTAGGCGTAAATCGCGCCTATTTTATTAAACACGGTTTGTGCTTGCTACATATGAGTTAAGTCGGACGGTGTCATGTTGGAGTGTATTACTTGACCATCACGAAACCAAACTATGCGTTGAGTTTGGCGGGCAACTTCTGGCTCATGAGTTACCATGACAACGGTGATACCACTAGCGTTAAGTTCGCTGAAGATATCTAATACTTCTTGGGTTGTACGAGAATCAAGTGCGCCGGTGGGTTCATCAGCTAAAAGGACGACGGGACGGTTGACAATGGCGCGGGCGATCGCTACTCTTTGTTGTTGTCCTCCTGATAGTTGAGTTGGTTTGTTGTGGAGACGCTTTTCTAAGCCTACTCTCTTCAGTGCTTCTGTTGCGCGATCGCGTCTTTCACTGTTACTCACACCCGCATACACCATCGGCAAAATTACATTTTCTAATGCCGATAGTTGAGGTAATAGGTGGAATTGTTGAAACACAAATCCTAACTTTTTGTTACGAATATGTGCTAAAGCGCCATCATCTACTTGTGCTACATCAACGTTATCTAAATAATAATGTCCTGATGTCGGGCGATCCAAACAACCGATAATATTCATTGCCGTCGATTTACCAGAACCAGAAGGTCCCATAATCGAACAATATTCGCCCTCTTCTATAATCAAGTTAACATCGTTGAGCGCTTTGACTTCTGTTTCGCCAGTACCATAAATTTTAAAGACATTCTCAATCCGAATAATCGCACTTTTAGGAGTGGGATTGGGAATATGGGAATCGGTAATTGAAAGAGTATTTGCCATAAGGATTTTCTTAAAAGTTAAGGTTAAAGCGTGAATATAAATCTGTAATAAGCGCTTTTCGCGCTTATTTTAAGCACTGAAGTGCTTACTACGAGTCTAATTTAAGTTCTCTGTGTGACACTTGCGTAAATCTTGATGAAACTTCGAGTTCAAAGGCTGAAACTTCGAGTTCAGAACATGAAACTTCGAGTTCAAAGGCTGAAACTTCGAGTTCAGAACATGAAACTTCGAGTTCAAAGGCTGAAACTTCGAGTTCAGAACACGAAACTTCGAGTTCAAAGGCTGAAACTTCGAGTTCAGAACACGAAACTTCGAGTTCAAAGGCTGAAACTTCGAGTTCAGAACATGAAACTTCGAGTTCAGAACACGAAATTTCAAATTTCCAAATTTACCCTTGTCTGCCAATCTCTCCATCTTGCCATTAACCTAAGCACTACGTAGCGCGACAATCGGATCGAGTTTCGCAGCGCGACGTGCGGGGACTACACCAAAGAATAAACCAATACCACCAGAAACGCCAACGGCAAGAGCGATCGCTACCGGAGAAATTGACGCTTCTAAAGGAGTCAGCGCTCCTACTAGCATAATGCCACCGATACCAATTCCAGTGCCAAGTAAACCACCAGCGGCTGAGAGAATTACTGCCTCAATGATGAACTGTAGCAGAATATCTTGTTGAGTTGCACCGATCGCTTTTCGCAATCCAATTTCTTGAGTGCGTTCGGTGACGGAAACAAGCATAATATTCATGATGCCAATACCACCGACAATTAAGGAAATGCCGGCGATCGCTGCTAGCATAATTGTTAACGCGCCAGTAATTTGACCGACGGTTTGCAGTGCATCCTTTTGAGCGCGGATGGTAAAGTCATTTTCATCGATTACTTTGTGTCGCAGTCGCAGCAAGTTAGTAATTTGAAACTCCGCTGCATCTACACTGTCTGAATTCTTCGCTGAAGCGACGATGTAAGTTACCTCTAATCCATAAGGTGAAGTCTTCCCGACAAGACGATTTGCTGAGGTGGTGACGGGTGTTAATGCAGCTTCATCGTAATCTGCGCCGATGCTGGAACCTTTAGCTGTTAGCACTCCAATTACTTGAAAGCTGGCATTTTTGATTCGCATTTGCTGCCCGATGGGGTTAGCATTACCAAAGAGTTTTTCTGCCAAATCAGCACCCAAGACAACAACTTGGTTGCTGCGCTTCATGTCTATGTCGGTGAAAAACCGTCCTTTTGCCGTTTCAAAATCGCGCACCACCAAAAACGAAGGAGTCGTACCGATAATGTTGACATCGGTGTTGCGGTTGCGGTAAGTCACCACCTGTCTGCTGTTTAACTCCGCCGTCACAGCTGCTACAGTTGGGACTTGAGAAGCGATCGCAACAGCATCTTCTAAAATTAAAGTTTTTGGGACATCACGGGAGACGCGCTCAGTTTCTTGATTACCGGGAATTATAAATAACACGTTCGGTCCCAACGACTCGAGCTGTTTATTAACGTACTTTTGTCCACCTTGCCCGATGCCAATCATCGCAATTACCGAAGCGTTACCGATGACAATACCTAACATTGTCAATACGCTACGTAACTTATTTGACAGCAGAGTTGACCCTGCCATTTTGACGCTTTCAAGAATGTTCATAAGAATTGGGAATTGAAAATTGGGCAATGGGCAATGGGCAATGGGCAATGGGCAATGGGCAATGGGCAATGGGCAATGGGAATAAAAAGAAGCGATCGCGTATTTCACTTGCCCCATGCCCCATGCCCTATGCCCCATGCCCTATGCCCCATGCCCGATGCCCCATTCCCCATTCCCCATTACCCCTCTTTTTTGTATTCTTTAGGAGGGTTAATAAAGACGCGATCGCCTGCTTTAACTCCTTCTAAAATCTGAGTTTGGTCTTTGATTTGCGAACCGATTGTGACTTCGCGAAATTGGGGTTTATTTTTTGCATCGGGTATCAACACACCCGTTTGACCTTTTTCGGTAACAATTGCCACTGTCGGTAATACCAGAGCATTTGACAAGCGATCGCCTAAGAACGTCAAATCGACATTTAAGCCAGAACGCAATTTCTCTGCGCCCGTATCCAATGCAACTCGTATTTGAAAGGATGTTACACCTTGTTCTACTACTGCTTCTGGAGAAATTAGGCGTACACGTCCTTTAAAAACTTGATCTGGATAAGCATCGGCGACAATTTCCACAGGTTGTCCCTGTTTAATTCTGCCGATATCAGCTTCTGGGACTTGCGCTAGCACTTCTAAACCGCGTGCGACAGCGACAATTGAACTAGAAGTTGCTGAGGCACTACTTGAAGCCGAAGTTGTCGGAGTGACAAACGCGCCGATGTTAGCATACTTCTGGGTGACAATTCCTGCAAAAGGTGCGCGGATAATCGTCTCATCTAAATTAACTTGCTCCGCCTTCAATTGAGCTTGCGCTGATGCCACAGCTGCTTTACGCTGGGCGATAACTTCCGGACGGGTGCCATTTTCCAACAACCGCAACTGCGCTTTTGCTTCTTCTACTGCTGCTTTGCGTTGAGCGATTTCTTCGGAACGGCTACCAGCTTGTTGCAGCGATAAGCGCTTTTGTGCTTCAAGCAAATTCGCTTTCGCGCTTTTATCTTCGCTGATAAATTGATCTAATTCTTGTTTTTGAACTGCTCCCTGCTGATATAAATATTGGTAACGCTTGACTTGTTCGCTGCTGTAATTCGCCTTTGCTTGAGCTGCATCTACCAAAGCTTGAGCTTGAGCAACTTCTTGAGGACGATTTCCCGCTTGTGTTTGGGCTAATTGCGCTTGGGCTTGTGACAAACGCGCTTTTGATTGATCGATTTCTTGAGGACGACTTCCGGCTTGTGCTTCGGCTAACTGAGCCTGAGATTGAGCTAAAGAAGCGCGAAATTGCTGAATTCTCGCTTGAATGTCTGCACTATCCATCCGGGCAAGAATTTGTCCTGCTTGCACGCGATCGCCTTGCTCAACATACAATTGTTTTAAGGTTCCCGGATTTTTCGGGCTAATATTTACGCTTTGAACTGGTACAACCTTACCACTAGTCGTAATCCGCAAAGTGACATTTTTCGCTTCCACTGGCACAGTTAGTTGCGTAATATCCTCTTTGCGTGTACCCTGATTTACAAAGGTGTATGTCGTCGTTGCGCCAACAACCACCACACCAGCAGCCATCAGCCCAATCAGCCAGCGGAATGGATTCTTTACTTTACCAAATACGGGGACTTCTATTTGCATAAGGAGTGTATAGCAGCCTGTAAAAATTGATGCTTTCTTTGGCGGTTGATAAGCGCTTCAACAACTTGAGGAAGTTACCAATCAAAAGTTGTATAAGGGTAATTTTCAGCTCTTTGTCTTAGGCAAGATTAATTGTCTGTGGTACGGCAAATTGAGAATTCCGTGATTTCGTCAGATAAAAGATAATTTACATTAACTTAAGTTTTTTATCATAGTAACCTTATGTACTTACAAATCACTTCACCTGAACGGGTGACTTTAGTCATGGTAATCAGTCTAGAGACTGGGGACTGGGGGACAAGGAGACAAGGAGACAAGGGAGACAAGGGAGACAAGGGGACAAGGGGGAGCACAGGAAAGGCAAATAATTCTTTTTTCCCAATTACCAATGCCCAATGCCTAATGCCCAATGCCCAATGCCCAATGCCCAATGCCCAATGCCCAATGCCCAATGCCCAACTCCAAAATTTAGCTGTCGCTCATAGCTTAGATCGTTTAAGCTAGCTGAAAGAATCTTTAGATTTATGGTTAAGAGGCGTTAGTGTGCCCAAATTAGTTCGATTAATTTCGCTTTTAGTTGCCTGTAGTTTCTGGAGTTTGCCTTATAAAGCTCATGCACAGGCATTGATTCCTCATACACTGCAACTTGATACAGCTAAATTGGAGCAGCAGGGGTTGAGTCTGGCGCAAGAAGCAGCTCAACTAGCGCAGTTTCAACAGATGGAAATGGCTTTACCACGAGCAAAGTTGGCATCTCAACTCGCTCCTAAGAATGATAAAGTATGGTTTCTCTTAGGTGGCTTGTATTTGCAAAACAAACAGTTGGATACGGCGATCGCTGCTTTAAATAAGGCACAATCTCTCAACCCGAAGAATGCTGACGTTCAGTTTGCTTTGGGTTCAGCTAATTTTCAGCAGCAAAAGTACCAAGCTGCGGCTGAGTATTATCAAGCGGGTTTGAAGTTAAAACCCAATGACTCAGAGGGATTGTTTGATTTAGGGAATGCCTACTATAAGCTGAGTAGATTTCCAGAAGCGATCGCCCAATATAATAAAGCAATAGCCGCTGACAAAAAATTCTGGCCCGCGATTAACAACGTCGGGTTAATTAATTACGAACAGGGCAATATCCCCGGCGCAATTAAGCAATGGCAAACGGCAGTTGCCCTAGAAAAACAAGCCGCAGAACCTTTATTAGCATTGGCAGTAGCACTGTATACTAAAGGCGATCGCGCTTCCGGTTTGGCAATGGGAGAAGCTGCAATGCGAATCGACGAGCGCTATGGTGATTTAACTTTCCTGAAGGAGAATCTCTGGGGCGATCGCTTGATCGCTGATACGAAGAAATTCCTCGAATTACCTCGCATTCAAGCCGCCCGCCAGCCAAAGCAAACCCCGTCAGTCAATAGACAACCACAATAAGAGGAGGGGGAGAAGGGGGGACAAGGAGAGGGGGGGATGGGGGGACAAGGAGAGGGGGGGACAAGGAGAGGGGGGGAGGGGGAGAGTATTAAATTTTGAATTCTCCTTGTCTCCTTGTCTCCTTGTCCCCTTGTCTCCCACTCCCCCACTCCCCCACTCCCCCACTCCCCCACTCCCCCACTCCCAATCCCCCCTTGCTTAAAAGCACCATTTAACAGTACATATATACTAAAGTGTGAAAAGTAAACAGTCGCCCAACATATTGACGGGCGACGGTTACTAAATAAATTGTCAATTGTCTTGTTTGGGTAGCAGTGCGATGATTTGATCAACAAATTGTTGATGGTCAACAACTGGTTTAGAGATGTAACCATCAGCACCGCTTTGCTTGAGAAAGTTCTCGCGATCGCCTTCCATCGCGTGTGCCGTTACCAAAATAACAGGTAAATTTGCTGTTTGTGGATCTGATTTCAACATTTGTGTAATCTTGATACCATCAACAGACTTACCTTGGTAAACACTTCTTGAGAGAGAAACATCCATCAAAATAATGTCTGCTTCACCGGAAGAGGCAATTTTCATTACCTCTTCCACATTTTCAGTATGTTTCACGTCCAAGCCACCGCGCTTGGTCAAAATTTTGGAAAAAACACGAGCATTAATCAGATCGTCTTCGACAATCAAAACAGTTTTCATGAGAATTTAACTTATAGGGGTGAGGGAATTTACCATGTCGAACAAAACAGTTGTCTGTCTACTTTAAAAGAATCAATGTGTATCTCCGTCGTATGACCGATAATACTACTGATTTTTGCCTTATGAGTGTCAAGATTTTGTGTTTGTTTTCATTTCATCCGTTATGCTGTGGTTGCTGCTGTGTTCATTTATAGAGATTTTTGTGTAGTGAAAATTCAGGGAAAAAACTCATGGCAAAACAGTTAAATCTTCTCTCAACGGGACAGGTAATCACCACAGCCCTGCACACGGAGATGCAACGGTCTTACCTAGAATATGCCATGAGTGTGATTGTCGGGCGGGCGTTACCAGACGTGCGTGATGGCTTAAAACCAGTGCATCGGCGTATTTTGTATGCGATGCACGAACTCGGTTTAACCCCTGACAGACCCTATCGTAAGTGCGCTCGTGTAGTCGGAGACGTACTCGGTAAATATCATCCCCACGGCGACCAATCGGTTTATGACGCTTTGGTTCGGTTGGTGCAGGATTTTTCTAGTCGGTATCCGTTATTGGCAGGACATGGCAACTTTGGCAGTGTGGATAACGACCCACCCGCAGCGATGCGCTACACCGAAACGCGCCTTGCAGCCATTAGCCATGAGGGAATGCTGACAGAAATTGGTGAAGAAACGGTGGAATTTATCGGTAATTTCGATAATTCCCAGCAAGAACCGACAGTATTACCGGCGCAGTTACCGTTTTTGTTGCTAAATGGCTGTGCGGGTATTGCCGTAGGGATGGCAACAAATATTCCACCGCACAACTTAGGGGAAGTAGTTGATGGGTTAATTGCTTTAATCGACAATCCCGATTTAAGTGATGAAAAATTATTTCAGCTAATTCCGGGTCCAGATTTTCCCACCGGCGGGGAAATCATTGGTGATGCTGGCATTCGCGAGGCATACAGCACAGGTAAGGGTGGTATTGTGCTGCGAGGAGTTGCCCAAATAGAAGAAATTGCACCAGTTAAGGGTAGCAAACGGCGAACAGCAATTATCATTACAGAATTGCCTTTTCAAGTGAATAAGGCAGCTTGGATTGAGAAAGTAGCGGAATTAGTCAATCAAGGTCGCTTGCAAGGAATTTCCGATCTGCGGGATGAAAGCGATCGCCAAGGTATGCGGGTAGTTATTGAACTCAAACGCGATACTAACCCCCAGGATGTTCTTGGGCATTTGTATCACCAAACCGCTCTGCAAACTAATTTTGGGGCAATTCTTTTAGCGATCGTTGATGGACAACCGCGCCAGCTTAGTTTGCGTCATTTGTTGCAGGAATTTTTAAGTTTCCGCGAACAGACTCTTAATCGACGTTACACCCACGAGTTAGAAAAAGCACAAAATCGCTTACATTTGCTCGACGGCTTGCTCAAAGCATTATCTAACTTAGATGATGTAATTGAAATTTTGCGGCAAGCGGCTGATGGTGCTAGCGCAAAAATCGATCTGTGTAGCCTGCTCGATTTGACTGAAGTCCAAGCAGATGCAATTTTAGCTATGCCGTTGCGACGTCTCACCAGTTTAGAACAGCAAAATTTACAGCGGGAGTTTGAGCAATTAGCTGAGGAAATTGAATTATTACAGCGGTTGCTTAACGACAGAAAAGAGTTACTCAAAGCACTGAAAAAAGACTTGCGTACTCTCAAGCGCAAGTACAGCGATGCTCGTCGTACCAAGCTTTTGGCTCTTGATACCCAGACAAAGGGGCAAGAAAACAAGGAGACAAGGAGACAAGGAGACAAAGAGGAAAATTTAAAATCCAAAATCGAAAATCCAAAATCCGAAGAACCTGTAGAAGAAGTTGTTTTAGAGTTTAGCCACCGGGGGTATGTGCGCCGTACTCAGCCATCAGCTAAAAAGCCGAAAGCTGACAACGGTTTGTCAGATAATGACTTCATTATCCAAACAGCAGTGACTGATACAGACAAAGAGTTAATAGTGTTAACTAGTGGTGGTAAAGTCTACCCTGTGAACGTGGGAGACATTCCCCCAACTACTGGACGTTCTCCACGGGGAAAACCGCTGATAACCATGCTCAGTAATACTGCTCAAGGTTCTCAAGAAGCTGTTATCAACCGCTTTGTACTGCCAGAAAACGCCGAAACCTCGCAAATGATTCTTTTGACAAAGCAGGCACGAATTAAGCGCCTCTCCCTTGGGGAATTTACTAACCTGACTCGTCGCGGAATTACAATTTTAAAGCTAAAAGACGATGATGAATTGTTATTTAGCCAATTCACTACTCCTGGAGAACATCTAATTGTTGCCAGTTCCGGTGGGCGATTGTTGCGGTTTCCGGTAAATGATGAACAATTAGCGATTATGGGTCGTACTGCTGTCGGGTTGCAAGCATTACGGCTGTTGAAACATCAGCAAATGGTCGGTTGTGTAACATTTGCCAAGGATAGTAATTTGTTGTTGGTTACTGAAGAAGGATATGCCAAACGAATACCAGTGAAGGAGTTCAAACTAGCTAATCGCGGTGATTTGGGTACGCAAGCGCTGAAGTTTAAAAGTAAAACTGACAACCTAGCTGCTATGGTAATGGCGATCGCTTCTTCTGAGGTAGCGCTAGTAACAAATCGAGAGCGGGTAGTGCGTCTAAGTGTAGAAACAGTGCCTTTGTTAGGCAGAGATGCTACCGGTGAAAGCGTTCTTCAGCTTAACCGCGATGAAAAAATCATCACCGTTGCCCAAGTGTATTCTTAAGCAGGGCGATGTTCATTCTAAAGCCAAGCCAACTAAAAGAGGATTTAGAGGCGCTAGTTTAACTGCGCTTCAAATTCCTGCTTGAAGTTGGCGATATTAAAGCTGAAACCAACTAGAAATTTTTGCTCTTTTTAATTTTTCTGACAAAATTTAATCTTTGAATCCACAAAACTTACCTCAATAGAAGAGACGTTCAGTCCGGAACGTCTCTTCTGTCGTTAAATGCTAATTATTACTAATACTTCAAAGGACTGTGTACAGCGGCATTCATACATAAGACCAAAGATTAGGTAAAAAAGTCTTAATATCTGACACCATAACAGATATACTAATTGAAATAATATCTCAATAAATCTAATTAGTTGTGACAAAGCAAAACTGAAGCGCACTGTAACCTCAGCCTTAAAAATTCACGTTCAAGTGGATTTGTTAGTCTGTTCTCAATATCAGCGATCGCTATCAAAGTCAATAAAATATCACAAGATTTGAAATATTATGTTGCATTTTAGAAAAAGATTGTTATATTAGTTTACATAGAGTAACAAAGTTTCGTAAATCCACATTGGAGTGCCAACCATGCAAAACACAACAAAAGTTACCGCCCCCGTAATGGACGATCGCAATGCTTGGCGTTGGGGTTTCACCCCACAAGCAGAAATTTGGAACGGTCGCTTGGCAATGATTGGCTTTTTAGCCGCCGCTTTAATTGAGATATTCTCCGGTGAAGGTTTCCTGCACTTCTGGGGCATCCTGTAATATTTAAAACGATAAATATCTTAATAAATAAAAAACCTGGGAGTGTTAATTCACTTCCAGGTTTTTTAGGTTAATGGTTGTTGGTTGTTAGTAGTTAGTTGATAGTTGATAGTTGTTGGTGAGCCACTGCGATCGATTGCGGTGCCAACAGCCGCGTAAGTGGAGTTAGCGTAAAGCCCTGCGGGCACACTTCGTAAACGCAAACCGTCTTTGCAACGAGAAGTGGTAGCGATAGCGCAGCGTTAGCGAGGAACGAGCGTCACCCGAAGAGTTAACAGTCAACAGTTATCCACTATCAACTATCAACTATCAACGCTTCCACTATCCACTATCAACGCTTCCACGCTCTTACCTGATATACTCTTTAAGAACGCTGTTGCGATTTGGGTGGCGTAACTTGCGGAGTGCTTTCGCCTCAATTTGACGAATTCGTTCGCGGGTGACGTTGAAAATTTGTCCAATTTCCTCAAGTGTCTTCATGCGACCGTCATCCAAACCGTAGCGCAGTCTGAGAACATCGCGTTCGCGGGGGCTAAGACTGTCGAGGACTTTTTCTAGGTCTTCGCGCAGAAGATTTTTGGAAACTTGGTCTTCTGGGGTTTCGCCATCTGACTCAATAAAATCGCCGAGTCGAGAATCTTCTTCTTTGCCAATAGGCGTTTCTAAAGAAATCGGTAGCTGTGCGGATTTGGCAATAAACCGCAGCTTCTCGATGGTCATTTCCATACGAGTAGCGATTTCTTCTTCAGTGGGTTTGCGACCCATTTCTTGAGAAAGCAGCTTGGTGGTTTTCTTAATCCGAGAGATGGTTTCGTAAAGATGAACCGGAAGTCGGATAGTGCGAGATTGATCGGCGATCGCACGAGTAATTGCTTGACGAATCCACCACGTAGCGTATGTAGAAAACTTATAACCTTTTTCGTGGTCAAACTTTTCGGCAGCGCGAATCAAACCTAAGCTACCTTCCTGAATTAAGTCTTGGAAGGACAAGCCACGATTCATATACTTCTTAGCAATTGAAACTACTAAGCGCAGGTTAGATTGCACCATCTTATCTTTCGCCCTGCGACCGACATGCAGGCGATAACGAAATGCTGGTAGCGGCAGTTGCACTGCCTCTGCCCATTCGCTGTCCTTCGGATCGCGATCCAACTGTTCTAAAAGTTTTTCGCGTGCTCTTTCTAATTCCAGCAAGTCGGCAATCTTTCGTGCCAATTCAATTTCTTCATCTGCCCGAAGAAGGCGAATACGACCAATTTCTTGCAAGTAAAGCCGAATCGAATCTTCAGTGTAATGCTTTTTCTTGCTTTGGGTCCGGCGACGCGATTTAGCGGCTTTCCCAGACTTTGCGTCGTCCTCATCAGACTGAGGCTCTAAAAATTCATCGTCGCCTTCATCGTTAATAAGCAAGTCCTCTTCATCCTCGATTAAGAGTTCTTCTAACTCGAGCTCAGGCTGATTCATTATTTCTAGGTCAGGCTGATAAATGCTTTCGAGTACGTTGTTAGCCTGGTTCATGCCGCGTTCCTCATGCTCCTTGCAGAATCAATTCAGGAAAGATGTTTTTACTGCTCTTATAAATGAGCTTTTTGACAACCGAAAATACAAGGCTTAAAGAAAGCCACTAATATTTCCGGAATCTTTACGCCTCCCAAGGGAGGTGTTTCTAGCTTAAGTGCGAAGCCGCCGTTTCAACCGACTTCTGATGATGAAACTAAACGCCATAAGTGTTGCTGTTGCACATCACTTTTGACTAATCGGTCTAAAAAAGACTCATCTTCCTAAAAAACTCACCACTCCATATAAAACTAATATGACTGTTGGGAGATGTTTATGTAAAGACTGTTCCGATTGTAGCCTGTTTCACAGAAATTGCACTCTTTTTGTGTAATTACAATGAAGTCTTTAAGTAAATTTGAACCTGTTCCACCTAAAAAGTATTGAAAAAAGTAATTATACCCTTAAATTTCGCCAAATCTTTTTGGGATTTACAGTGGCATTATCATTACATTCAAACTGAGGTATACTTGCCTTTATCTAATTTCTAAGTATGATGTAAAACATTAACTACTTAGAAGCCGTGTATTTAATGTTAACTCAGTTTAGATGTTTGAGTGCAGCCCTTTTTACATTTACTTCATATCTTACTGAGTGATAATTTGCGTAAACTAGACATCGCCTTAAAGCTAAACAGTTGAGATGCTATGAGTGCTTCATCGAACTTGTTGTTTTTATGATTGATTAGGCTTACCCACTTGCATTAGTTTGCGAACCGAACAGTTGTGTTGTTCATATTCAAGCACTCAACTGGCTTTTTTCCAATCACCTAAACTGAGGAGTTAAGGTATTGGGCAGAATCAGCGCTTTCTCAATTCGGTCTTAATCACACCTTAGCGCAAGAAGTGAGATTTCAGCCTTATGAAACTTGACAAACTGTTCTTATTGTATACAACGATATTTTAATCAATTCACAAAAGATTTGACACATAAGATTATAGATATTAGCCTACAAAGGGTCAAAACTGCATGACATTTATGGGAAATTGTCACTTGTGCTACAGCATATGAAGATATTAACAAGTTTTTCACAAGCTGCTGGAGAGCGCTTAAAAGCCAGAAATTTGAGCCAAGAGCAAGGACTAGGGTCATTTATACGGCAGAGCGCGTTAGTTGGAGTAGATGCTTTGGTGAAGCTGCGACTACTAAACTTTAGACTACTTCCATCGCTCTTATTAGAGCCTCAGTAGTAGGGCTACCTAACTTGCACTAAATTTAACCAAATTACGGGAAATCATGATTTTTTTGCGAAAATACTTGACAAAAAATACTTTCTATGAATAAGTTTCTATTTCTGCTTGCCTTATTTTTCAGCTTCAAAAGTTCAACTGGCAGGGTAAATGACATTTAAATGGTTAAACATAACAATTAAGTAAAGTGCGTTAGTAAAACTATTTAATAAGAATTTTTCTCAAACAAAATTTTTGTGTACTTCTTTTAAAACCAAGGCACGAAAAAGCCCCCAGTTATTGCTGCGAAGCGTAAACAGGGGGTTATTTAGTTTGCTTAACTATATTTGCGCTAAGGTGTGCTTAAGACTTACTTAAAATTGGCTGGCAGAATTACTTTGTCAACTACATGCACAATGCCATTGCTAGCGGGAATGTCAGCCTGAACGACTTTAGCACCGTTGACTGTGACTGTGTTGCTGGCACTATCAACTTTTACTGTCACAGGAGTACCCTCAACTGTTTTGACTTTTCCAGATGTTAGCTGGCTAGAGGTGACTTGCCCAGGTACAACATGATATCCCAAAAGCTTGACTAACTTTGATTTGTTTTGTGGCTTGAGGAGGTCGTCTACAGTACCTTTTGGTAATGCGGCAAAAGCAGCATCAGTAGGTGCAAATACTGTGTAAGGTCCTTTGGCAGTCAGTTGTTCAGTTAAACCTGCGGCTTGTACTGCCTTTGTTAAAGTTGTAAATGAACCCTGACTGGCTGCTGTCTGTGCCAATTCTCCCAAATTTTGGTTTGCAGTTGTGCCTGCGGGTGTTGGTGAGGCAGAAGGAACGGTAGTTGCTGAAGTTTCCGGTGTTGTGGGGGAAAGGGTTGTCTGAGTTTCTGTAGCGGGAGGAACTGTTGAATTTTCGGCAACCGGCTGACTGTTACAGGCAGACAGAGCAACAAGACTGCTTACACTAATTGCACTGAAGAATACTTTTGCTAAAATGCTGTTACTCTTTTTCATGGTCTGACGAAAAATCAAGATAAATTAATAACTCTTTAAAAATTTTAATAATTATCAGAAGTAATTCCTCAGCCTAGCGAGGTAGTTTTTCAAAACATCTAGACAATCTGACCAAAAGGGGTAGAAAAAAATAAGCATGAAAGTTAGTGCCAAATCTCTATTACCAGAACGGTGGCAATGGCTGCTATGTGGAGCGATCGCTATTCTTATCTGACTGCTTGCACTTTGGATTGGATTCAACCTTAAAACCAACAGTACCATAACAGGGCGATCGCTCAAAATCGGTAGTGCAGTTCTCATGGGTACTGTATTTCTGCCAATGGGCAAAAAACCACTTTTCTCTCTTGAGCTTTTGGTTGATGCATCTACATCTGTCTATTGTTTGGAAACGCTATCTCAATTATCTTTAATCAAGGCTCCTAAGTAAATAAGTGAACATTCTCTAGCGTAAATAAAATTTTCAACACAGAACGTGTTATTTAAGTTGTATTTCTGGGAACTATATATCTGTAGTATGATTATTTTTCAGCAACCAGAATGTTCTTTTTATCTCGTCAAAGTGTTAATACGTTTTTTTTACTCTTTTTGTGCATCTTCGGAGTTGGATTAATCCAATTTACGCGATTGCAAAAACAGAACAGTAGCAATATTGCATCTTTAAAAATAGAAAGAGAAATTAAATCAGAAAAATTACGTCTTATGTTTCTGAAAAATATGCCCAGTTTCGGCTATAAAAACTTAATTGCCGATTGGGTATATCTCGATTTTTTGCAATACTTTGGTGATGATGAAGTTCGCGAAAAAACAGGTTACAGTCTCAGTCCAGAATATTTTGAAATCATTTTGGGAAACGATCCGCGATTTTTAACAGCTTATATTGGTCTTTCTACTAGTACTTCTATGTATGCTGCTATGCCAAAAAGGTCTGTTGCCTTAATGGAGAAAAGTTTAAAGTCACTATCTCCTTGGGTTCCGGAAAAATCTTATTATGTGTGGCGTTATAAAGGAATTGATGAGTTATTATTTTTAGGTAATTCTCCAGCCGCAAGACAATCTTTTGAAACTGCGGCAAACTGGGCGAATAACTATTCAGATGAAGAAAGTAAACAAGTTATAACTATTTCTCAAAAAACTGCTGAGTTTCTCAGTCAGAATCCTGATAGCAAACATGCTCAAATTGCTTCATGGGCAATGGTTTTAACTAATCATGTTGATGATAAAACCCGTAAAATAGCAATTGGACAAATCGAAACTTTGGGAGGAAAGGTAATCAGTACTCCTCAAGGAAATCAAATTAAGTTTCCTCAGAAAGATTGAAGATTTGTTGGTGGTTGGGTGTTATACCAATTATCTGTGATGTTGCGTTTTATTAGCCCTCAGGCTAGAAGCCTGGGGCTAAACGAACGAAGCCTACCTTCGTAGGCTAATTAAGAACATTTTTACAGAGAATTGGTATTAGTTGCTAATATGAACTACTAACTACTAACATTGTACAGACGCGATGTTCCTCGCGTCTGTACTAACTACTAACACTTGCTTTGTTTTGGTATAACGGCAAATTAATTGAGTCTCAAACTCTGGAGTTAGCAATTGACGATCCGGGGTTACTTTATGGAGCGACGGTTTTTACTACGCTGCGGGTTTATGATAATTCGCTGGATAGTAGTTTAACTAATTGGGTGTCACATTGCGATCGCCTAAAATTTAGTTTACAAATTTTTGGTTGGCAGCAACCAGACTGGAAGCGTCTGCGTCAAGGTGCAGAAGTTATCATGGCACACTTCCCGATTCTCAGAATTACTGTCTTTCCTGATGGACGAGAGTGGATAACTGGCAGATTATTAATCCCGGATTTGACTTATAAGCAAAAAAATGGTACTAACTGCGTACTTTCAATACCGGAACTCGATCGCAGTCTTGCGATTCACAAAACTGGAAATTACCTGAGTGCTTGGTTGGCAAAAAATAGCGCTCAAAAGTTGAATGCTCAAGAAGCAATTTTAGTTTCAAAAGCGGGAAATTGGTTAGAAACGAGTACCGGCAATCTTTGGGGATGGCTTGATGGCTGTTGGTGGACGCCTCCAACAGAGGGAATTTTGCCAGGAATTATGCGTGAGCAATTAATAAATTACCTTCACACTCAGCAGCAAGTGGTGAGAGAGGAACCTTGGACACCAGAGTTAGTCAAAAAATTTGAGGCGATCGCTTACAGTAATTGTGTTGTCGAACTTATCCCCATCCACACCGTCATTCAGCCGACAGGAAAGCTAGAATATGATCCCAGGCATCCGATTTTTCAGCATTTGCGGGAACTTTTTATAGCATGAGGGTGCGGCAATCTGATATATTTTAAGATAAGTTAACATAATTCTTATAATGCCCTCTCCTAACAGAGATGCTACGCGATGGCGCTTTGCGCCGGTTGGAAGCTAACTTACAAAAAGTATTGGAGGATTGACCAAGCGTGAATAAAAGATGGAGAAATGCGGGGCTGTACGCGCTGCTTTTTATTGTTGTCATAGCTTTAGGAACAGCATTCTTTGACAAACAACCGCAAAGCAGAGAAACATGGCGTTACAGCCAGTTTATTAATGAAGTTGAAAACAATAACGTTGCAAAAGTCAGTTTAAGTGCAGATCGGTCTACGGCTCTTGTGAAGTCGAATCAAGGAACCCAGTTTATAGTCACCTTGGTCAACGATCCAGACCTGATCAATACTCTCACCGCAAAAAACGTTGATATTTCTGTTTTGCCGCAAACCGATGAAGGATTTTGGTTTAAGGCACTCAGCAGCTTATTTTTCCCAGTATTGCTTTTAGTTGGCTTATTCTTTTTGCTGCGTCGTGCCCAAAATGGTCCGGGTAGCCAAGCGATGAACTTTGGTAAGTCTAAAGCCAGAGTGCAAATGGAGCCGCAAACCCAAGTTACCTTTGGTGATGTTGCGGGTATCGACCAAGCGAAGTTGGAACTAAACGAAGTTGTAGACTTTCTCAAAAACGCCGATCGCTTTACCGCAGTTGGTGCAAAAATTCCTAAAGGTGTGCTGCTAGTTGGTCCTCCCGGTACAGGTAAAACTTTACTAGCTCGTGCTGTAGCGGGTGAAGCGGGTGTTCCCTTCTTCTCCATCTCTGGTTCCGAGTTCGTAGAAATGTTCGTGGGTGTAGGTGCATCCCGCGTGCGTGACTTGTTCGAGCAAGCTAAATCTAATGCTCCCTGTATCGTCTTCATCGATGAAATTGACGCTGTAGGTCGTCAACGGGGTGCAGGTTTAGGCGGTGGTAACGATGAGCGCGAACAAACCCTCAACCAGTTGCTGACCGAAATGGACGGCTTTGAGGGCAACACCGGCATTATCATTATTGCTGCTACCAACCGTCCGGATGTTTTGGATGCAGCATTGTTGCGTCCGGGTCGCTTTGACCGTCAAGTTGTGGTGGATCGTCCTGATTATGGCGGACGCAGTGAAATTCTCAAAGTTCATGCTCGTGGCAAGACTTTGGCGAAGGATGTGGATTTGGATAAAATTGCTCGTCGTACTCCTGGTTTCACCGGCGCGGATTTGTCCAACTTGTTGAATGAAGCGGCAATTTTGGCAGCACGACGGAATTTGACGGAAATTTCAATGGACGAAATCAACGACGCGATCGACCGCGTGTTGGCTGGTCCAGAGAAGAAAGACCGAGTAATGAGCGAAAAGCGCAAAACTTTGGTAGCGTATCACGAAGCGGGTCACGCTTTAGTTGGTGCTTTGATGCCAGATTATGACCCAGTGCAAAAAATCAGCATTATTCCTCGTGGTCGTGCAGGTGGTTTAACTTGGTTTACCCCCAGCGAAGACCGGATGGACACTGGTTTATTCAGCCGCGCTTATCTAGAAAATAAGATGGCGGTAGCTTTGGGTGGTCGGATTGCTGAAGAAATCATCTTTGGTGAAGAAGAAGTAACCGTTGGTGCTTCCAGCGACCTACAAGAAGTGGCGCGTATTGCTCGGCAGATGATAACCCGATTTGGCATGAGCGATCGCTTGGGTCCAGTTGCCCTTGGTCGTCAACAAGGTAACATGTTCCTCGGTCGGGATATCATGTCAGAACGTGATTTTTCGGAAGAAACAGCTGCCGCAGTTGATGAAGAAATCCGCAAACTGGTGGATGTAGCTTACGCTCGTGCTAAAGATGTCTTGGTTGGCAACCGTCACATTCTCGACCTCATCGCGCAAATGCTGGTTGAGAAGGAAACAGTGGATGCCGATGAATTGCAAGAAATTCTCGCGAACAACGATGTGAAAACCGCTGCGTTTGCGTAATTCAGTAGAGACGCGATGTTCCTCGCGTCTCTACAAGAGACGAGGAACATCGCATCTGACGTAGTTAAAACTTAACCCCTGCAAAAGCGCGATCGCGTTTGCAGGGGTTTTATTAATGCTATTCTATGCTGCGTCTTGGTCGTAATCCAGATTAAATAATGTATTAGACAGCCATGTTTTAAACTCGGAGTCCTCTGTAAATTTACGGTATGCCTCTTCCTGGTCGAAGATGATCTCTTGGAACTTATCAACTAGCTTTTTCTCAAAGGTGATTTTAGCGTTTTGTCGGTCTGAGTTTTGTTTGGCGTTCTGATATTCTTCATCTTGGCTGATTTCGGCGGGTAATTCTTCAAATAATAAACGCCGGACTTTATCTTTTTCTGTCCATTCAATATTGCCAAAGCGATCGTTAAAATCTCGAACAATATTACTGAGTGAATCTAACTTGGGTTCATATTTGCTACCAGCTATATCTGGGGGTGTGGGTGCTAGTTCTTCACCTCCCTCTAGTTGAATTGCGAGGGTGGTTTCTCTTTCGACTCGGTAGCTATCGATGTCAATGCTTTCTAAAATGCCTTTGGATAAATCAGCATCACTGAGGTTAGGAAGTTTGGTAATTAAAAATTTTAGAAAGGTTTTCAGGCTTTCCCAATAGGGGTTGCGGAAAGCCCGAATTTGTACGAGAAATTGATAGTTACGTACAAAAGATTTAGCTTTTTTCTTAAAGTCTATTTGTTGTTCTGCGTCTAATTCGTCAATAAAAACTTGCTTGCATTCGTCGAGAATTGGGTCTAATTGGTCGCGTTCTGCACCGTTGATAAAAAGGGTCATTAATTCATTTACTTGGTCTTCTGAGTAAACCTGGAAGCGGTCTAGGGTATCTTGTAAGTCGTTGAGGCGGTTAATATCGGTTTCTTCGCTGAGAATTGTTGTTTGATAAAATGGGTCAAAGGAAGCTTTAATTGCATCGGCTGAGTTGACAAAATCTAAGATAAAGGTGTCTTTTTTATCAGGTTTGTAAGCGCGGTTGAGACGAGATAAAGTTTGCACGGCTTTGATGTCGCCTAAGATTTTATCTACATACATGGTGTGTAAAAGTGGCTGATCAAATCCGGTTTGATATTTGTCTGCGACGATTAAAAAGCGATATTCACTCTTTTTAAACTCTTCGGGAATGTCATTCCCCGGAAAGTGATTCATTGAGGATTCATCCTCTATTTTACCGTCAACTTGTTTACTACCAGAAAAGGCGACAATTGCTTTATAAGGTGAGTTAATTTCTCGCAGGTAGGCATCAAAAGCAAGTTTGTAGCGGATGGCGCTGATAATACCGTTTGTGACGACCATTGCTTTAGCTTGTCCGTTAATTTTGCGTTGATTAATCACATCTTCTAGAAAGTGGTCAATCATAATTTCTGCCTTTTGGCGGATGGCGTGGGGGTGTCCTTCTACATATTGCTTAAGCTTTTTCTTGGCGCGTTTGGTGTCAAATTGGGGGTCATTTTCAATATTTTTCTCAAGTTTATAATAACTGTTATAGGTGGTGTAGTTTTCTAACACATCGAGGATAAATTCTTCTTCTATCGCCTGTTTCATGGAATAATTATGAAAGGGGTAGAATTTACCGTCAGTGGAGTTATAAATGCCAAAGGTTTCTAAAGTTTTATTTTTTGGTGTGGCAGTGAAGGCAAAGTAACTGGCGTTTTTAGATAGTTTTTGTTCGGCAATAATTCGCAGGATTTTATCTTCTATGGTTTCCTCTTCTTCCCCTGCTTCTTTACTCAAGCTAGCACTCATTTTCGCGGCAGTATTACCACCTTGGCTGGAGTGTGCCTCGTCAATGACAATTGCAAAACGTTTATCGCCTAATGACTGAATTTCGTTAACGATATAGGGGAATTTATAGACGTTTGTAATAATAATCTTTTTGCCTGATTCTAGCGCCTTTTTTAATTGTTGGCTACCTTCGGTGATAGCTTCCACAACCCCTTTTACTTGGGCAAATTGTTTGATGTTATCGCGGATTTGTTTATCGAGTATTTTCCTATCGGTGACAACGATGATGGAGTCAAATACGGGTTTTGTGTCGCTGGTATCTGTGAGTTCTACGAGTTGGTGACTCAGCCAGCTAATGGAGTTACTTTTACCTGAACCTGCGGAATGTTGGACGAGGTAGCGTTTACCAACACCGTTATTTTTGGCATCAGCTAGGAGTTTTCGCACTAGGTCGAGTTGGTGGTAACGGGGGAAAATCAGTTTGCGTTTTTTCTGCTTGACGTCTGTTTTTTCTTCGACAAGTTGGGCGTAATTTTCAATGATGTTACTGAGGCTGGGTTTAGTGAGAATTTCTTTCCAAAGGTAATCGGTTTTGATTCCGTTGTGGTTGACGGGGTTGCCTGCACTATCAGGAGAAAGTAAGTTATCTTGAGATTTTTTACCTTTGTTGAAGGGGAGAAATATTGTTTGTTCTTTTTTCAATTCCGTGGTCATGTAAACTAATTCATCATCTACGGCGAAATGGACTAAACAACGGCTAAAGTTAAATAAGGTTTCTTTGGGGTCGCGATCAGTTTGATACTGTCGCATGGCGTTTTGGACGTTTTGTTGAGTCAGGTTGTTTTTCAGTTCAAAGGTGATGAGGGGTAAACCGTTGATGAAAATTACTATATCTAGAGATTGCCGTTTTTTATCGTTACTAAAATGTAGTTGACGGGTGAAGGAGAAGATATTTTGGTTATAGTTTTGGATGGCTTGGGGGTTGAGTTGCGAGGCTGGTTGTTTATAATATAAAGTTAGGCTGACTTCTCCGGCTTTGATACCGTTGCGGAGAATTTCAATAATACCTTTAGTTTTGATTTGGTCTGAGATGCGTTGAAATAGTTTTTCCTCGAAGCGTGTATTGTAGTTAGTTTCGAGTTTGCTGATTTGGGTGGGTTGGGTTGTGCGGAGGAATTGTAATAGTTGGGTTTTATCTATGCAGTAGGTGCGGTTATAGTTGCTGGATTCACCTTTGATGTAGCCTGATGTCAGCAAGCTGGTTTCGATGAGGGTTTCTAAGCCTTTTTCGGAGGTGTCGGTAGGGGACATGAGAATTTTTAATTAACTGCAAATTCAGTATACTTTCTCACATCGGCAGGTTGAAAGGCTAAAACGATTTGATTTTTAGGAATTCCCCCGTTAACAAATTCGTTAGCGATGCCGGTTTCTGTACCGTCTCTTTGAATCCAGATTTTATCGTTGATAATGTCAATGTGGATTATGCAACCATGTACCCTTTGTTTATTTTCCCAGCCGACTGTTAGTAGTATGTAATGGTTTGCAGTTTGATCGATAATTAATTTTCTTTCTACTTCTCCGTAAGCGTAGGTAAGTTGGGCATATTCGGTTAAGATTTTTTGGATGATTTGGCGATAATTATCTAAGGTATCCATTCTACAATTACCTCCCGTTCTGAATCGAAGACGAGTAAACAAAAACGCTGATTTTCTAATAATAGTTTACCAATTGGTTCTTGAAATAATTCTGAGTATGTTTCTTGACGAATGGCAAGATATAAGCGACGGTCGGGTTCTAGGCGGCTGAGAATGTCGTAGTATAAGATATATTGTCCCAAGGCGTTTTCTAGGTCTGTGACTGGAGATGCACCAATAAAACTTTTTATTTCTACTGCTATTTTTTGTCCGCTTTTTTCTGCTGCAATGAGTTTTTCTGCACCTAAATCTATATATAAATCTCTTGTACCCCATCTGATAATAAAGGGGTCTTTGATAATCTGCCAATCTTCTTTTTCTAGGGCTTTTCTGACTGCATTATGGTAAATATCTCTAGCTGGCATAGGTACAGTTGTGATTTAATAAATTTTTGAGTAATTCGGCTCTTTTTTGTTCCCACCAGTCTTCTGTAATGGGGATGGGTGTGCCACTGTCTAAGCCATCTATTAACATGGTTTCTAGCTTTTCTTGGGTGTTGTGTTTTTGGTCTTCTAGAATTAGGTGATATATGTAGTCTTCTAAATTTTTATAGCCTTTTTGGGTAATTTGTTGGTGTAGGTATTCTTCTACTGCTGGGGGTAAGGAAATGTTGACTTGTGTCATGGTTTAGTTATAAGGATGAGTTGGTATTTTCTTTATTTTATCTTTGGTATGAGTTAACTGTTATGGGTCAATTCTCTCACGTCTATTTTGCCGGTGACTGCATCGGATATTAGGGTGGTGCGGTATTCTTGGATTAGTTCGATTTCTTTTTCAGCTTTGGTAATTGCTTGGTTGATTTCACTATTTTTTGTTTTTAAGTATTCACAGAGACTTTGCTGTTCTTCTAAATTAGGAACAGCTAATTTCAAAGCAGCAACATCAGTCAAGTAGATTCCCGGCTGTGCAGCATACTTATCCATGATGATTTTTATTTGTGTTTGTATACAAGAAGATTGAATACAAAAATTTAAAAAATCACTTTTAATCTTTAGTTGGTTTGGTCTAAGTATGGCAAGGCTTCTTTGAACAGTTACATTTTCTAGATTGCCAACTATTGCTGATTTTCCCGTGGTTGCGCCTACAATAGCTAACACAATATCATTAATTCTAACTGTGTAAGATTTCTGAAGACTAAAAAAGTCTTCAGCTATCATTGTTCTGTCATCATCTCGAAATACAAATTGACCATTAATAATATTACGAACGCTCAACAATCTATGATTACCTAGCGCTGCTGGGGGTGGATTGTGTGTTCCATCTCGAATTGAAGTACAAACATAACTAATTTTAGAAATCTCCCAATGTGCTGGAATATCCCCCAACCACTCAATACCAGAAGGTTTCATCGGTGCATCGGGGTTGAGTCCCTTGGTGACAGCGCGGTTGATAATCGCACTTTTCTGCTCTTTGAGTAATTCGATAAACCGTTGCTTATTCCTGATAAACTGGTCTATTTGTACTAGTTTGCGGTCTATGAAGCAGGCGATCGTGTTTTGTTCGGAGAGGGGGGGGAGAGGGACATATATTCTTTTAAAGTTATCAAAATATAACCTATTTCTCTCATACATAATTCCATAGGCATTTCTATCAAACTCAGTTAAATATAGATTTGTTCTAAATAAGTAGTGAAAATAGTTAGCATCTATTTTTAGTTTGGGTCTGCACACTGCATAAGCAGGGCTGATAATTCCTTCGTAATTAGAAACTCCAATGCTTCCCATGAAAGCATTCATTAAGTTGTACCCAATATCACCCTTTAAAATCCTTTTATAACTGCTTCTATCTTCTGGCGCTCTTTCTTTGCGACCTGTTTCCGATTGCTTAACTACTCCCTTATCACTCAAGATTGATAAAAGCTCTAAATGACTGTAACAAGTTTCACTAACTTCCTTGAAAAGAAAGGAATTTCGTATAACTCTCCAATGTTCTGGTATTTCCTTTACACCAGGTAATCTATCCTCTTTTTTATAAACTGGATAACGCTTCATCCTCCTACCTCCCCACCAACAATCTGACGTAAAACCCCTTCCGTTTCCGCTTCCAAAGCAAAAATATCAGCGGCTATTTCCTCCAAACTCCGCAACGGCTTAAACTTATAAAAATACTTCGTAAACGAAATCTCATAACCCCGCACCGTCTTTTCATAATCTATCCAAGCATCCGCTACATGGGGTAAAACTTCCCTTTGAAAATACTCGTCAATATCTTCTTTTAACGGTACATTTTCTGTATCCCGCAACTCAGAATCAGGCTCATAAATCACCCCTTCTTTCGTCTTCTTCTTAATCACAGGTTCCGCTGTTTCATCCTTCTCGGTGAAAGTGTCATAAATAAACTTTAAATCCTTAGCACTTAACTTAATATTCTCCACCTTCAAAGCCTTTTCAAACTCCTGCTTTACCCGATTAAAATCTTGATGTGCTTCCCCACCAAATAAATCCTTTAATATCCCCAAAATTACCCCATGCTTTGTATCAGAGGCAATATTTAGCGGTATTTCCTGTTGTCCTTCCGCACCTTTTTTATTAGATGCATTGGTAACAGGTGCTGTTTCGATAAACTGCTCAACTCGTTCCGGTGTCACCTGGAAACTTAACCGTAAAGGACGTTCCACAGTGATTTTATGATAACCAAAATCCTCATTATCAAAAATATTTGATTCTTCCGTTTCTGCAAACTCTAAAAATGTTCGGGTAATCTTCTGAATATCCGCTTCAGTTAACTCGCAATTTTTCTTACCCAAATTCTTTCTTAACTTGCCATACCATTCCGTCGCATCAATTAACTGTACCTTTCCTCTACGTTCCTCCGGTTTCCGATTAGACAACACCCAAATATAAGTAGCAATACCCGTGTTATAAAACATATTCAAAGGCAAACCAATGATGCATTCTAACCAATCATTTTCAATAATCCAACGACGAATATTACTTTCCCCGCTTCCTGCATCTCCAGTAAACAAAGCCGAACCATTATGAACAATTGCAATCCGACTCCCTAAAACACTTTGTTGCTTGATTTTCGAGAGCATATTTACCAAAAATAACAACTGTCCGTCACTAGTTCTGGGTAACAGATTCAGCTTTTCTCCTGTTGCTAGAGGATGATTTACAGCAAAGCGTGAGTCTTTGACTTCCTTCTTTTTGCCATCAAATATAGCATCCTGGTCTACAGTCCACGACTTACCATAGGGAGGATTGGCAAGCATAAAATCAAACTGGATATCGGAAAAATTATCCTTAGAAATAGTCGAACCAAAGTGAATCTTATCCGGGTCACGACCCTTAATCAACATATCCGATTGACAAATAGCGTATGTTTCCGGGTTGACTTCCTGCCCGTATAATTCAATCTTGATTCTTTTGCCTACTTTTTCTGCCAAACCCTGAATAAACGCTTCTGATTCTGTCAACATTCCCCCAGAACCGCAAGCGTCATCATAAACCAAATAAGTACCACTTTGAATTTGATTTTCAATTGGTAAAAATATCAAATTCACCATCAGTTGAATGATATCACGGGGGGTAAAGTGTTCTCCCGCTTCTTCGTTATTTTCTTCGTTAAATTTGCGGATTAACTCTTCAAATACAAAACCCATCCCCAGGTTACTTAATTCCGCATGGATAATCTCACCTTTATCATTTTTAATAGGTTCCGAACTAAGGTTAATTTGATTGGAAATAAACTTATCAATTAGCGCATAAAGTCGATTACTTTCTGCTAGCGTCTCAATTTGATTCCGCAGTTTAAACTTAGCAATAATTTCTTGGACATTGTGGCTAAAGCCATTTAAATAAGCTTGAAAATTTTCCTTAATTTGACTGGGAAAATTGAGCAAACTTTTAAAGGTAAATTGCGATGTATTGTAAAAAACATAACCCGAGATCCGGGGAAGCTGTTGCGCGATCGCCTGTTCGCCAAATTTACTTTCTTCCAATCGCTTGTAAAGCTCCAAAACCTTGTCCTTAGTCGGTTCTAGTAAACAATCCAAACGCCTAAGCACCGTCATCGGCAGAATTACATCTCGGTATTTTCCCCGAACATAGACATCTCTTAATACATCGTCTGCAATATTCCAGATAAAGTTAACAATAGCGTTGTGTGTCGTGTGATTCATCTATCGATTTTGGATTGTTCAACAAAAAGAAGCGATCGATCTAATTTTTGCGATCGCGGTCTTAATTATCCGCTTTATCGGAACAATTTAACTAGTTCACAATTTTAGCCGCAATTGCTGATAAATCGCATCCAACCACACCAAAATCACGGGTTTACTTTGTTCTAGTGTCATTGCATTTGCCCTTAGCGTTTTGTGAAGGGTACATTGCGATCGCGTAGTGAAGTAATTGCGGATACGATCTAATTAACAGCAAATAACACTTTTATTTTGAACCACCCATGATTATCGAAGAAAAACAACAACGCAACTGGAAACCGATTATTAAGCAATTTGAGGCTGTACTTGGCAAAAATGGGGTAGTACAGCGTCGAGAAGAACTGATTACATATGAGTGTGATGGTTTGACTAGCTATCGTCAACGTCCAGCGGTGGTAGTTTTGCCAAGAACTACAGAACAAGTTGCCCAAGTCGTGAAGATATGCGATCGCTATTCTATCCCCTTTATCGCCCGTGGCTCTGGCACCGGTTTATCTGGTGGTGCTTTGCCAATTGAAGATTGTGTTTTAATTGTCACTTCTTTAATGCGGCAAATACTCAGCGTAGATTTAGATAATCAGCGCGTAATCGTTCAGCCTGGGGTAATTAACAATTGGGTTACACAAACTGTATGTGGTGCTGGATTTTACTATGCTCCCGATCCTTCCAGTCAAATTATCTGCTCAATTGGTGGCAATGTCGCAGAAAATTCTGGGGGTGTGCATTGCTTGAAGTACGGTGTCACCACTAACCACGTTTTAGGGTTGAAAATTGTCACCCCTGATGGTTCAATTGTCGATATTGGCGGACAAATTCCAGAAATGCCTGGTTATGATTTAACAGGTATATTTGTTGGTTCCGAGGGCACTTTAGGAATTGCTACAGAAATTACTTTGCGAATTCTCAAAAGCGCAGAATCAATTTGCGTCCTTCTAGCAGATTTTACCACCGTTGAAGCCGCAGCGGAAAGTGTTTCTGACATCATCAGCGCCGGCATTATTCCCGGTGGGATGGAAATGATGGATAATATCAGCATCAATGCTGTGGAAGATGTAGTTGCTACTAATTGTTATCCTCGCGATGCTACGGCAATTTTGTTAGTAGAAATCGACGGTTTAGAAGTTGAAGTTACAGCAAATAAACAGCGGGTAGCGGAAATTTGTCTCAAGAATGGTGCGCGTAACATTACATCTGCTAGTGACTTAGAAACGCGATTAAAATTGTGGAAAGGACGCAAAGCCGCTTTTGCCGCTGCGGGAAATTTAAGTCCTGACTATTATGTTCAAGATGGCGTAATTCCCCGCACGCAATTACCTTACGTTTTGCAAGAAATTGAGGCGTTAACTCAAAAATATGGTTATCAAATTGCGAATGTATTTCACGCCGGAGATGGCAATCTTCACCCGCTGATTTTATTTGATAATTCCGTCGATGGAGCATTAGAAAAGGTGGAAGAAGTCGGCGGAGAAATTCTTAAACTTTGTGTGAGAGTAGGTGGGAGTATTTCTGGTGAACATGGCATTGGTGCAGATAAAAAATGTTATATGCCAGATATGTTTAGCGAAATCGATTTAGAAACTATGCAATGGGTTCGACAAGTTTTTAATCCTCAAGGTTTAGCAAATCCTGGAAAGATTTTTCCTACCCCGCGTACTTGTGGTGAAGCTGCTTCTGCAAGTAAGCAGCAGTTTGAAGGTGTAGAACGCTTTTAAATTTCGCAAGATGCATTTTTAAACAAGATCCCCGACTTCTTTAAGAAGTCGGGGATCTAAAGCTATCAATTTTTACAATTGATTTATATTATATTTCTTCGCCAAATCAACTTTAAATGTATTTTCAAACACAGACAAATTTGGGATTTTTTTATTTGGAAAAAATCCGGATTGAGAAGATTTTAGTTTGTAGTTTACAATAGCCGAGAACAGTTAGTCAAAGCCACAAATGAACCGCTTTGCTCGTCGTTGCCTATTTTACTTATTATATTTAGGATTAATACTTAATTTAACAGTATTTTCGCTACCTGTAGTTGTTAATACTCAAAGTATAAATTCAGCGGAAATAGCAGAAATTCGTGGGGTTTGGCTGACTAATGTGGCAAGTGGTGTGCTATTTGTTCCTTGGGGTATCAATCGCGCTTTAAATCAACTCTCCAGGCTCAATTTTAATACGATTTATCCTGTAGTTTGGAATCGAGGATATACTTTTTATAAAAGTATTGTTGCTCAACAAATTACAGGTTCAGATTCTCAACCTTTGCTGAAATTCATGCACGGGGGACGAGATGTTTTAACAAGCTTAGTCAAGCTTTCTCAAGCTAAAAATTTGAGTGTCATTCCCTGGTTTGAATATGGGTTGATGATACCCCATAATTCACAATTGGCAAAAAGTTATCCGCACTGGTTGACGATTGGGCAATCGGGCATTAAATCTATTAAAGAAACTCCTCCAGAAGAAATCAACAACGGTGTAAATAAGGTGGCTTGGCTGAATCCTCTCCATCCGCAAGTTCAAGACTTTATTAAAGCGTTAATTCTGGAAATCGTTAGTAATTACAATGTCGATGGCATTCAGCTTGACGACCACTTTGCGATGCCTGTACAGTTCGGTTATGATGCTTTCACTGTTAATGTTTATCAACAAGAACATCAAGGTAAAAGTCCCCCTACAGATTGTTTTAACCCAGAATGGATGCGTTGGCGAGCGGATAAAATTACAGATTTTATGGCGGAAATTTATCAAGCTGTCAAAGCAGTTAAACCGAATGCGAAAATATCTTTATCGCCGAATTCTCAAGCTTTTGCTTATAAATATTACTTGCAAGATTGGGAAAGCTGGGTAAAAAAAGGTTTGGTGGATGAGTTGATTTTGCAGGTATATCGAGACGATCCAGACAGTTTTATGGCGGAAATCAGCGCACCAGCGGTACAATTTGCGCTGAGTCAAATACCTGTAGTCATCGGGATATCAACAGGTACTTTACGCGATTCTGTGGAAATTGCCCAAATTAAAGAACAAGTGAGAATGGTACGCGATCGCCATTTTGATGGTATCTCTTTTTTCTACTGGGAAAGTTTATGGGGTTACATCGCACCGGAATCCCCCAAACAACGGCGTCAGGGTTTTAGTGAGATTTTCAACGCCACAGCTAAGAAATCATTGCTGCCTTAAAAATAATGATACCAAAACCTGTAAAATCTGAACTAGGGTTCACTTTGCTGTGGACTGTAACTACTTTTAGCGGCTTTCTGCTCAGTTTGCTTTTTGTTGAAATTGGCGAAAAGGCTGATGTGGGAATTTTACAAGCTGCTATCGGTTCAAGCGCGATCGCACTTCCTCAAAGCTTGATTCTCAGACAACGCATCTTCTCAAAGATGTGGGTGTTATCAACTGTTTTCGGTTGGATTGTCATCACGGCTATCAGTGTTGGTGCTATGGGTTGGATCGTCTCTACGAGTCAATTTTTAGCCTTTAGAGTCGTTTATGGCTCAGTTTATGCAGCAATTGGCGGTTTTGTTATCGGATTCTTTCAATGGTTGGCGATTTCTCCGTCTGTTCCCTCGGCTTGGCGATGGATATTTATTAGTTCTTTCAGTTGGGCGATCGCTATACCTGTAGGTTCTATCTTTGGTATGCTTTTGTACCGTCTCTCACGGGTATTTTTAGGCGAAATCGTCGGTTTAGCTATTAGTTGGCTTTTGGTTGCTATTATTACAGGTATCAATGCTGACAAAATTTTTAGGGAAGTCTGAAGCTCAATAAATTGTAAAGAATTATAAAAATATTATTGATTGATAATTAAGTGTATGCAAAGATGGGAAAAAAGTATTAAAAATAACATTTCCTAAATTTAGCTGAACCTGCAAATGCATTTTCGCCTTTAAAAAGCAGGATTTTTTCAACTGATACCAATTAGGCTTCAAAGCTTGGCACGAAAAGTCGAGAAAGATATAAACATCGCTCTCGTCAACGCGCTCGAATATATTGTTTGCCGGGAAGTGAAGAATTTCTCGAAATATTATATATATAACACGCTGTGAGTTGAAGAAAGCAAAACTAGACAAAGATCGCATGAATATTAATCCATTGGAATCAACCGCAGAGTTGATACAAGCATCACCATCGGGTGCGATGGCACTTCATGAGGAAAGTACTAGCGAGCAGCTTCTACTAAGCATGTATAATTCTGTTGAAGCATCAATCTTTGTAGTAGATGTTTTAGAAAATGGGGATTTTCGCTATGTCGGGTTAAATCCAACTCACGAAAGATGGACTGGTATTCGTTTAGAAGATTTGAGAGGGAAAACACCAGAAGAAATTCTCTCCCCAGTCGATGCGGCAAACGTGCGTCAGCATTATAGTGAGTGCGTGCGATGCAGCAAAACTATTTGCTACGAACAATGCTTGCAATTCCAGGGAATTCCTAGTTGGTGGAAAACAACGCTAACACCATTGCGAAATAGTAATTCCCGGATTTATCGATTAATTGGCACTAGTAAGAATATTACCGCTATCAAACAAGCAGAAGCAGGGGGAATTGACGCGCAGCGCGAGGAACTTAAAGATGCGATCGCCGAACAAATTCACTCTGGTGTAGAATTACAGATAATTATCAATCAAACAGTAAAGAGAATTCGCTCGTTTTTAGAGAGCGATCGCGTCATCGTTTATCGCTTCCAAGTCGATTGGAGTGGGATTATAATTGCCGAATCAACTGTTGTTGCTGGTACTTCTCTTCTAGGAACAAACATCAAAGATGCCTGTTTTCGTGAAAAATATATAGAACGTTACAAACGTGGTGGAATTCAAGTTTTAGAAGATATTTACGCGGCTGGTTTGCATCCTTGTCAAATTGACTTACTTGCCTCTTTCCAAGTAAAAGCCAACGTCGTCGTGCCGATTTTATTAAAGCAGGATTTGTGGGGCTTACTGATTGTCCACCATTGCCGATCGCCACGTCAATGGCAACAGACAGAAATTGATTTGCTCAAACAAATAGCTACCCAATTAGGAATTGCCGTACAGCAAACAGAACTTCAGCAACAAATAGAAAATCTCAAAGCACAGTTTAACTCGCAGATGCAGTTAATTTTCAACTATGAAGCAGTTGTGCGCCGAATTACCGAAAAAATCCGCGACAGTTTAGATGAAACACAGCTTTTGCAAACAGTAACTCAGGAATTAGCAAAAGTCCTGAAAGCTGATTCTTGTCAAATTGAATTTTATAACAATTGTTGTAATGTGGTAATTGCCTATGAATATACTACTAGTAAATTTCCCTGTCAGGAATCAAGCAGACAGATTGCAGACTTTCCAGAAATTTATCAGAAATTGTTGCAAAAAGAGCCTTTACAATTTGTCCAAGTTGTGGGTGTAAATCCTCAAGCTGTAATGACATTAGCTTGTCCAATATTCGACGCGCAAAGGATTTTAGGAAATCTCTGGCTGACAAGACAAACTCAAGAAGCTTTTGCAGAATTTGAAATTCAACTAGTACAGCAAATAGCCAACGAATGCGCGATCGCCATTTGTCAAGCGCGACTTTACAAAGCTGCACAAGCACAAGTTAAAGAACTAGAAAAACTCAAACATCTGAAAAAGGACTTTTTGCGAGCCCTTTCTCATGAATTGCGAACCCCCATAACCAGCATCAGTCTTGCAGCTCAAACATTAGAAAGTGTTCTCCAGCAAGAAGGAGTATTAGAAATAGAATTAGTTCCGCAACTGTTCGGGATACTTCAAAACGAATGTGAACGAGAAAGCAAATTAATTAACGATCTACTTACATTAACATACCTGGAAGCTGACATTGAGCCAATGACTTTAATAGCCATTGACTTACAAACCTGGCTTCCTTCTATTGTCGAGCCTTTTCGAGAACGCATTTACTGCCAGCAGCAACAATTAAGTTTAAGTATTGCGAAAGAACTGCCATCCTTACAAATAGATATCACAGATTTGGAGCGTATTATCACTGAATTGTTAAATAATGCTTGCAAATATACACCTGGTGGTGAAGCGATCGCAGTTTCAGCTTACTTGAAAGCAGACACAGTATGTCTTAGCGTTAGCAACACCGGCGTTGAGATATCTTCAGATGAACTTTCACGCATCTTCGATCCGTTTTACCGCATTCCCAAAAATGACCCTTGGAAATACGGTGGAACTGGATTAGGATTAGCATTAGTGAAGAAAATGGTCAAACATTTAAAAGCCACAATTGATGTAGAGAGTGCTGACAATAAAACCACCTTCACCATCCAATTTTAGCCTAACTCGTTCCTAGTACTGCGCCAAATTAATTTTGATGTTCCGCGCAAATGATGGCATATGCTTGAGAAGTATGCTATAATAGGAGACTATGCGGGTGACTAGCTCAATGGTAGAGCATCAGACTCTTAATCTGCTGGTTCTGGGTTCGAGTCCCAGGTCACCCACTGAATCATCTACGGTGCTACAAGGATGGAAATGTTTTGCGTTCCTGGTGATGAACGCGCTCAATTACTAGCAGAATAGCTGCGGGCTATGGGCGTAGATCCAAATAGCCTTTAGAGACGTTACAAAGGCAGTTTACAAGCTCTTTATGGTTCAGGCGCAACCATATATTTTTCAATAGCTGCCTTCCAAACTAAATATGCCTGACCATTTAAATGTAGCCCATCTACTGTATATTGAGCATCTAATTGGTTTTCTGAGTCTAATAAAAGAGAAAATATATCTATATATTCATAATTAAATTCTTTCACTAACTTTTTCAAGCCGGAATTAATTTTTAAGACGTTATTATTATCTTGCCAATATAGATAAACTTTATTGTTGACAGGTAAGACACTTTGCACAAATACTTTTGTGTTTGGTGTTTTTTCTTTTAATTCACGTAAAATATTTTTATATTGTTCTAAAGTTGCTGTTACCGATTTACCATCATTGATTAAATCGTTAATACCTATCATTAAGAATATTTGTTTTGGTTTGGATTTTAATATGGTATTTAAACGATGTAATATTCTCTCTGTGGTATCACCAGAAATACCCCTATTTTTTACATTCAATCCTAATAACTCTGTCCATTCACCTTCATCGGTGATACTATCACCCAACATAATGATATCCGATTCAGATTTAGGTAGTTTTTCAAATTGGCTTTTTTTCTGCCAATAGTAAGGCGGATAGTCAAAATGTTTACTCTTATTTTCTGGAAAAATATGCAAAACTTTATTAAATAAATATGAAAAACCACCTTTTTTTGCAATAAATAAAGCGAAAGCTATAAAAAATAAAAGATTGAGAATACAGGAAAATAATAATAAAGTTTTAGTTTGATTAATCATATTTTTAAATTAATTATTGCCGATTGAGTTTATTGTTGAGAATTCGTTAAAAACAGCTGCACTCGCTGCCATACTTGTTCTAATAAATTAGGATTATCTGCATCAAACCACTCAATTTTTGGGGATGCCTGAAACCATGTGCGTTGGCGTTTGGCAAATTGTCGCGTGTGCAAAATTGTTAATTCTTGAGCTTTATCTAAAGATATCTCACCTGCTAAATATTTTTTTATTTCTTGATATCCTAATGTATTTAACAAAGATAAGTCAGCACCATATTTCTGACAAAGATATTCTACTTCGGCTACTAAACCATTTGCGATCATTTGCTCTGTGCGCTTTGCAATACGCTGGGTTAAGTAGTGAGAATCGCAATTTAAACCAATTTGCAAAATTGGATAATTTGGTGGATTCTCTCCTTGCTGTTCGGAAATAGGGCGACCAGTGACATAAAATACCTCTAATGCTCTTAAGGTTCGCACTGGATCGTTAGGGTGAATTTTTTGTGCTGCAACTGGATCGACTTGTTGCAGCATGATGTAGAGTTGCATTTGACCGAAAGATTCGAGATGCGATCGCAATTCTTTGTGCGGTGCAACTCTGGGAATTTTCATTCCTTGTACAATAGAACGTATATATAAACCGGTACCACCAACTAGCAATAGTGGACGAAGATCAACAGAAGCAATTAAGGCTTGTGCTTGCTGTTGGTAATCTGCTACGGTCATGATGTCTGTGGGAGCGCAAATATCTATTAAATAGTGTGACACCAACTTTTGTTCAGCCGTTGTTGGTTTAGCCGTGCCAATATCAAACTCGCGGTACACTTGACGGGAATCTGCACTCAGAATTACAGAATCTAACTTTCTCGCTAAAGATAACGCTAACCCCGATTTACCCGTTGCGGTCGCTCCACAAATTACAATTAATTTGGTCATTGGTAAGAGTGTTAGTGGTTAGTTGTTAGTTATTAGTTGTTAGTTGTCCCTTTTGTCTCCCCCATCCCAAGAACTCTCCCCCTCATCTTCTCTAGCAAGGCTTTTATGCTAGAATTTTGGAGCCTTTTCGCTTCTTTTTCGGCTAATGTAATTTTGGCACAAGCGATACTCACTCTTGAGAGTTGCTGCGCGATCGCTCATCACACCGATAATATGTTAATCGCACTCAAAGCCAATCCATAAAGTAAACTAAGCTAGCTACATCCCCTATATAAATTTATCATCTAATCGCCCTACAGTCGCCTCCAACCCTTTTGTGTTACAATTTTGGAGTGATTTGACTTTATTTGTATTTTAACGAGTTCACCCCCACGAATCAGGAGAAATTTCATGACGAGCAGTTACAGTGCCGATCAGATTCAAGTTCTGGAAGGTCTGGAACCCGTCCGCAAACGACCGGGGATGTACATCGGTTCCACTGGTCCAAAGGGACTTCATCATCTAGTTTACGAGGTGGTGGACAATTCCGTTGATGAGGCTTTGGCTGGGTTCTGTACCCATGTGGAGGTGGAAATCAATGCCGATGGTTCTGTGACGGTAACAGATGACGGTCGCGGTATTCCCACCGATACTATCTCCAAGACGGGAAAATCAGCACTAGAAACGGTAATGACGGTACTCCACGCTGGAGGTAAATTTGGCGGCGGTGGTTACAAAGTTTCTGGGGGATTGCACGGAGTTGGTATTTCTGTTGTCAACGCTCTATCTGAGATGGTTGAAGTTACAGTTTGGCGAGATAAAAAAGTCCATGTCCAACGCTTTGAACGCGGTATTCCCGTTACTGAAATGAAAGTGAAGCCGTTCAAAGAATCAAGAACTGGAACTTCTATCACCTTCAAGCCAGATGAGCAAATCTTCACTACGGGTATTGAGTTTGATTACATTACTTTAGCAGGTCGTCTGCGGGAATTGGCATATCTGAATGCAGGTGTGAAAATTACCTTTACCGACAACCGTTTAGAATTACTTAAAAGCGATACACCTAAAGTAGAAACTTATGAGTACAAAGGTGGTATCAAAGAGTATATCGCCTATATTAACCGCGATAAGCAGCCACTGCATGAAGAAATTATCTTTGTGCAGGGGGAACGTAACAACGTGCAAGTCGAAGTGGCTTTGCAATGGTGTACAGATGCCTACACGGATAACTTGTTAGGATTTGCGAATAATATTCGCACGGTAGATGGTGGTACGCACCTTGAAGGTTTGAAGACGGTTCTGACACGCACCTTGAATGCGATCGCCCGCAAGCGCAATAAGATTAAAGACAATGAACCAAACCTCAGCGGTGAACACGTCCGTGAAGGTTTAACAGCGGTAATTTCCGTCAAAGTCCCCGAACCGGAATTTGAAGGACAAACTAAAACCAAACTCGGTAACACCGAAGTCCGGGGAATTGTTGATTCTTTAGTCGGTGAAGTTCTCACCGAGTACTTAGAATTTCGCCCTGGTGTTGCCGATGCCGTTTTAGACAAAGCCATCCAAGCTTTCAAAGCCGCAGAAGCAGCGCGTCATGCACGGGAATTAGTCCGCCGTAAATCAGTGCTGGAATCGTCGCCATTACCCGGTAAATTGGCAGATTGTAGCTCCAGAGATCCCGGTGAATCGGAGATTTTCATCGTCGAAGGCGATTCTGCAGGGGGCTGTTTGTTTTTATACACAAATATTTTACTTACTGATGGACGTGTACTTACGCTAAAAGAGATTATAGACGAGCAAGAACAAGGTAAAGAGAACTTCTGTTACACCATTAGGGAGAGTGGCAACATAGGTGTAGAACGGATTATTAATGCCAGAAAGACTAAGGAAAATACGGAAGTTGTGAAACTGACCTTGGACAACGGCGAAACAATTATCTGCACGCCAGATCATCCCTTTATGTTGCGAGATGGTACTTATAAAGCAGCAGAATTACTGACTCCCCAAGACTCGCTGATGCCCATACATCGCAAAATTTCCCAGAAAAATGAACGAGGAACTGGGCTGAATGGCTACGAAATGGTTTGGAATCCGTTGAAAGATACATGGATTTACACGCATTTATTAGCAGATTTCTATAACCTTGAGCATGGTGTTTATCAGTCTTTAGGTAGATGTCATCGTCATCATGTTGATTTCAAAAAACTGAACAACAATCCGACAAATATCAAGCAAATGTCGCCGGAAGCGCACTTAGAACTGCATCGGCAAAACTTGGAAAACACATTACATCGACCAGATGTAATTGAAAAGAGCCGCCAAATTCATCAAAGTGAAGAGTTTCGCGCTTTTATGAGCGAACGGATGCAGCAAGAACAAACGCGGCAAATTCTCTCAGAACAGGCGAAAGCGCAATGGGAAGATGAAGTTTACAAGGCTTATATGCTTGCTAAATGGCGGGAATTTTACGACACTAATGAGGCTTATCGGCAAGAAAATAGCGAGCAACTTAATCGAGCGCAACAAGAGTATTGGAGTGATGAAGCAAATCGTCTAACTCAATCTCAACGAGTGCGGGAGTACTTTGAAAACAACCCACAAGCGCGGAAGGTGCTTTCAGAATTAGCGAAAAAACAATGGGAAGACAAAGATTTATTAGATTGGCGTCGAGAAAAAACTAAGGAACAATGGACGTGGGAATTTCGCCTGCAACGTCGTGAAGCGTTAGAGAAAACCTACTATTTCAAAACTATTGCTGCTTTGAAGGAAGTAGAACTGCAACTTGGCTGTTTGGATTTGGAAGCTTATCAGTGTTATCGAAAGCGAACACGCGACAAATCTATGCTGCGTTGGGAGACTTTTTGTGACCGATATTTTCAAGGCAATCGCAGTCGAGCGCGTGAAGCTGTGAAAAACTACAACCATCGCGTTGTTTCTATCGAACGCTTGGAAGAAAGAATGGATGTTTACGATATCGAAGTTCCTAACTCTCACAACTTTGCTTTGGCAAGTGGTGTGTTTGTGCATAACAGCGCTAAACAAGGACGCGATCGCCGAACTCAAGCCATCCTTCCCCTACGCGGTAAAATCCTGAATATCGAGAAAACCGACGATGCCAAAATCTACAAAAACAACGAAGTTCAATCGTTGATTACAGCGCTTGGTTTGGGTGTAAAGGGTGATGAATTCGACTCTACCCAACTGCGTTATCACCGCATAGTCATCATGACAGACGCTGACGTAGATGGAGCGCACATCCGAACACTGTTGTTAACTTTCTTTTATCGGTATCAGCGATCGCTTATCGAACAGGGTTTCATATATATTGCTTGTCCGCCACTATATAAAGTAGAGCGAGGACGCAATTATTACTACTGTTATAGCGATCGCGAACTGCAACAGCGCATAGCTGAGTTTCCCGACAACGCTAACTACACCATCCAACGGTTCAAAGGTTTGGGGGAAATGATGCCAGAACAACTCTGGACAACAACAATGAACCCAGAAACCCGCACCTTCAAACAAGTGGAAATTGAGGATGCAGCCGAAGCCGATCGCATTTTCACTATTTTAATGGGCGATCGCGTCGCACCAAGACGGGAATTCATTGAAACCTACGGTTCTAAACTTGACCTCACAGATTTAGACATCTAAAAAGTAAGAAGGGTAAAGTATTCAAGGTGAAGTAACTTTTCATCCTTTATCCTTCTACCTTGAGATGAGGTGTTGCCAAGTCGCCATCGCGATCGCCCAATCTTCTTGAGTATGTATCACAAGTACCCGCACACCCGATTCAGTGGTAGCAATATCCTCATCAACAGGTTTGCGGGTATTTTTTTCTGGGTCAATTTTCATACCCAAAAATCCAAAGGCATCACAAGCAGCTTGGCGAATTGCTGGAGAATTTTCACCTACACCGGCGGTAAACACCAAAGCATCTAATCCCCCCAGACTGGCAAGCATTGCCCCAATCCCAGAACGCAAGCGATGTACGTACATATCCCAAGCTAGTTGAGCGCGATAATTGCCTTGGGCGATCGCCTCCATAACTTGCGGCAAATCGCTGGATACACCCGAAATTCCACGTAAGCCCGAAGCTTTATTTAACACATAATCTAAGCGCTCGGCAGAGTAATTTGATTGCCGCAATAGATGAATCAAAATCCCCGGATCGACCGAACCAGAACGGCTGCCCATCATCAATCCATCTAGGGGCGTGAATCCCATTGTCGTGTCAATACTGCGACCGTTTTTAATCGCCGCCAAAGAGCAACCATTGCCTAAATGACAGGTGATTATCCGTAAAGAAGCTAAATCTCGATTGAGAATCCCAGCCGCACGTTTAGAGCAGTATTCGTGACTGATACCATGAAAGCCGTAGCGACGGATACCTTGTTCTATCCATTCGTAGGGACCGGGATAAATTGCCGCTGCATCGGGTATATGCGAATGAAAACCCGTATCAAAAACTGCCACTTGGGGTATATTTCCCAAACTTTTTTCAATGGCTGCAATTCCTTCCAAAGCGGCTGGATTATGTGCCGGAGCTAAGTTAGAAAGACGAGCGATCGCCTTTTTTACCTCATCAGTAATTACCACACTAGCACGGTAATCTTGCCCACCATGTACCACCCGATGTCCCACCCCGTCGATTTCTGACAACTGACTAATCACCTTCGTGGAACCGCGAGTCAAGGTATGAAGCATGTAAGCGACGTGTGCAGGTCGGGAATCAGCGTAGATTTCTTCCTCTAGCACCTCACCCGTAGCTGATTTCACCTTGATTTCTGCCACACCGCGATCTTGAGTCCATTTAACTTTACCTTCCCAAAGCGGTTCGAGTGGTTCTGTGGGCAAAGCTGATTCTGTTATTTCATACAGACAACTCTTTTGGCTGCTAGATCCGGCATTCAGTACCAATATTTTCATCGCTTTTTATTGCCAGCAAGGTTTGTGAGCTATAATTGGCGGTTCTCTAAGCTCTCTGTTAAAAGTTTAGTCAAAGGCTAAAGATAAAAGCTATGAAGAAGCAATTATTATTGGGTGTGATGCTATTTGCCTCTATCTTTCCACCCGAAATTAGTCAAGTCAAAGATACACATCTTATGTTAGGCATTCAAAGGACTGGGATTGCTGGGTTTCATAACTCAATCTAGTCTATGAAGTGACTTCATTGCACTAAAAGGAGAGTGGCGATGAAAAAAGTAGCGGTGTTTGGCAATGCTGGAGGCGGTAAATCAACTCTAAGCAAGAGATTATCCCAAATCACGGGTTTGCCACTTCACGTTTTGGACAAGGTTAAATATGATTCAGCAGGTACAGAGGTTCCTCCTGAAGACTATAAGCGCATCCATCAGCAAATTTTGGCTACTGACCGATGGATTATCGACGGGTTTGGTTGCATGGAAACCCTCTGGCTACGACTGGACGAGGCGGATAGTCTGGTTTATGTAGATTTACCGCTATATGTTCATTTCTGGTGGGTAACTAAACGACTAATCACAGGTTACTTTATACCACCAGTAAGCTGGCACTTTAACAGTCCAATATTAAAGAGTTCGATTAATAGTTACCGTGTGCTTTGGTTATGTCACAAATATTTGACCCCAAAATATCGTGAGTATATCAAGCAGGCTCAAAGCATCAAAAGTGTTTATCACATTCGATCAACTAAACAGATTTCGCAATTTTTTGAATTAATTAATGCAGGAGACTAACTTTAACGATGGTGCATTAGCCTAAGGTTCCAATCACCGGACACAGATACCCTTTGTAACTCACCGTTCAGGGTTGAAATGAGCAAGGTAAAAATCAGTAACTTTTTTTCTCGTTCCTCGTTCCTTGCCTCTGGCAAGGAATGCTAGTCAGGAGGGCTGCTGCCTCCTGTTCTAGAAACGCGAGGCAGCAGCCCTCCCAAATTGCATTCCCAGGTGGAACCTGGGAACGAGGGGGAGGGCTATATTATGCGGCGCCGACTTTAACGTTTGCTTCCAGAGTAGATAATCTTTCGGCAAGTAGTTTTTCTAAGCTTTCCAAAGCTTTGGTGAAGCCATCGATACCTTCGGATAGTTTATCGAATGCCATGCGATCGCTCTTGTGCATTTTTTCAAAGATACCTTTATCCATCGGTGTTTTATCGATATTCATCTTAGGTGCATTCTTCGGATCGAGTTTGCGTGGCAATACGTTTGTAGTCGCTTGCAACTCAGTCAAAAGTGCCGGAGAAATCGTCAACAAATCACAACCAGCTAATTCAGTAATTTCACCAATGTTACGGAAACTAGCTCCCATAACTTCGGTTTTATAGCCGAACTTCTTATAGTAGTTGTAGATTGTTGTTACAGACAAAACGCCAGGATCTTCGTGTGCAGGATAGCTATCGCGTCCGGTGTCTTTCTTGTACCAGTCGAGAATCCGCCCGACAAACGGAGAAATTAGAGTAACACCAGCTTCTGCACAAGCGATCGCCTGGTGAATGCCAAACAATAAAGTCAGGTTGCAGTGAATACCTTCTTTCTCCAAAATTTCCGCAGCGCGAATGCCTTCCCAAGTCGCCGCAATTTTGATCAGAACGCGATCGCGTCCAACTCCAGCCGCTTTATATTGAGCAATCAACTCCCGCGCTTTATTCACCGTCGCCTCAGTATCATACGACAAACGCGCATCTACTTCCGTAGACACCCGACCGGGAATGATTTGCAAAATCTTCAATCCAAACGACACCGCCAAACGGTCAAATGCCATCATCACGATTTGCCCTTGGCTTGCGCTCGATCCTGCATCTTTCTTTGCTTGGAGTAATGTCTGATCGACAATTTCCTGATATTCTGGCATCTGTGCCGCAGCAGTAATCAGGGATGGATTTGTCGTAGCATCTTGGGGCTTAAACTTCTCAATTGCCTTGATATCTCCCGTATCTGCCACGACAACGGTCATTGACCGCAATTGTTCCAGTAAATTTTTAGACATACATACTCCGTGAATGTTGTTTATTTAGGATTTACTCATTCCCTTTTTCTTGACATCCTTCGCTGCACCTTCAATTCCAATTGTGGCAACTTTTCTTCACAATTGCCCAACTGAGGGAGTGGGGGAGAGGGGGAGGGGGGAGCTGGGGAGGCAGGGGGAGAGGAATTTTACCCAATGCCCAATGCTCAATGCCCGATGCCCGATGCCCGATGCCCAATGCCCCATGCCCCATGCCCAATACCCCATTCTACGAAGTCAGGCAGAAATAGGCTGTCCAATTGTATGCACTTTAATTAAACTGGTTGTGCCTGATTTACCAACTGGGACACCGGAAGTAATCACAACTTTATCGCCGTTGTTTGCTAAACCCATGTCTACAACGCTTTTCACCACATTCGTAAACATTTCTTCGGCGTTGTGGACTGGGGGAATTAAGCAAGGAACTACACCCCAGGAAAGTGCAAGCTGACGGAAAGTGGTTTCTTCGGGTGTAAGGGCGATAATTGGGGTTGTCGGACGGTACTTAGAGACTAATTGCGCTGTACTTCCGGAAGAAGTGTTGCAGAGAATTGCCCTTGCACCTGTTTCGTAAGCGACGCGACAAACAGATTCGGCGACAGATTCTGTTACGCTGAGACTACCGCCTTTGTGAGTCCAAGAATGTCTGGCACCTTCTTGTAGAGATTGTTCTGTCCGCACAGCGATATTGTGCATCATCTCAACTGCGGCGATCGCATATTGTCCAACAGCAGTTTCCCCGGAAAGCATCACAGCATCCGTACCATCCAGGATAGAGTTTGCAACATCCGTTGCTTCGGCGCGGGTGGGATCGGGAGCGCTAATCATTGACTCTAACATCTGCGTGGCAGTAATTACAGGTTTACCGACTTGGTTGCAGCGGCGTGTAATTTCTTTTTGAATTAGGGGGACTTCATAAATAGGAATTTCTACCCCCAAGTCGCCACGGGCAATCATAATGGCGTCGGCAACTTCTAAGATACTATCTAAATCTTCTACTGCTTCTCGTCTTTCGATTTTGGCGATGATGCGAATGTTAGCACCTGCGGCTTCTACCATTCGTTGCGCGGGTTCTAAATCTTGAGCCGATCGCACAAACGAAACTGCTACCCAGTCTACACCCAACTGAATGCCAAAGCGTAAATCGAGCAAGTCTTTTTCGGTAATCGAACTGACGGGTAAACGTGTTTCAGGCAAGTTTACACCTTTGCTGGTGGAAATAACTCCACCTATTTTTACCAGCGCTCGAATTTGATCGGCATCGCGATCGCTTACAATCAACTTTACCCGACCATCGTTGATTAAAATCGGTTCACCAGGTCGCACCATTGCAAATAAAGTCGGCAATGGTAGCGGTAATTCGTCGATACTGCTACCTTGCTCTTGCAGCACAAAAGTGACTTCTTGTCCAGCCTCTACAGTCAATCCTTCTGGTGGCAAAACTCCCAAGCGAATCTTTGGACCGCACAAATCTTGCATGATAGCGATCGGCTTTTGCGTATCTGTGCCAATCTTTCTTAGATGATGAAGCGTTTGCGCGTGAAATTCATGCGCCCCGTGAGAGAAATTCAACCGTGCTACATTCATCCCCGCATGTACCAACGCTTCCAGCCGTTCGGGTGCAGATGTAGCAGGTCCGACAGTACAAATAATCTTGGTTCGACGCATAAAGTTTAGGGGTTCGGAGTTTAAGAAAGCAAATATTCAGACAGCGCCTCTTTATCACACTGTTTTCATGTTTCTACGATTACGCAGCCCCTAAGTAATACTGGGGAGTAGGGGAGGGGGAGCCAGTGCGTTGCGGGGGTTCCCCCCGTTGTAGCACCTGGCGTGGGAGTGGGAGAGGGGGTAAGAAAGTTTTACTTAATCCCTAATCCCTAGTCCCTAATCCCTAGTCCCTAATCCTAAGCCACAACAGCAACACGTTCTAACAGACCTTCTTTTTGTGCCATTGATAACATCAAGTCAACTACACGATTAGAGTAGCCCCACTCGTTGTCATACCAGGCAACAACCTTAAAGAAGTTGGAATTTAGTTCCATACCGGCGCCGGCATCAAAGATACTAGAACGGCGATCGCCTTGAAAGTCGGTGGAAACTACTTCATCTTCTGTGTAACCCAAAATACCAGCCATCGCCCCTTCCGAAGCTGCCTTCATCGCGGCGCAAATTTCTTTGTAGCTGGTGGCTTTATCAGTCTTGAAGGTCAAATCGACTACAGATACATCCGGTGTCGGGACGCGCAAAGCCATACCTGTCAGCTTACCCTTTAACTCTGGTAAAACCAAAGCTACGGCTTTCGCGGCTCCTGTAGAAGAGGGTATGATATTTTGGGCGGCACCGCGACCACCGCGCCAATCTTTCTTGGACGGACCGTCTACAGTCGGCTGGGTAGCTGTCATCGCGTGGACGGTGGTCATTAACCCTTCAGTTAAACCGAAGTTATCGTTAATTACTTTGGCAATCGGTGCCAAACAGTTTGTAGTGCAGCTAGCATTAGAAACGATCGCATCTTTTGCCGGGTCAAATATGTCGTGATTGACACCAACTAACAAAGTACGAACTTTCTCCGGCTCTTTCGTGGGAGCAGAAATCACAACTCGCTTGGCACCAGCTTTTAAGTGGTTTCCGGCTCCTTCCGAATCGGTGAAAAGCCCCGTAGATTCCACAACATAATCGGCGCTTAATTTACCCCAAGGCAACTCTGCCGGATTCCGCATCGACACGCAAGGAATGAAGCGTCCATCGACAACGATACCATCCTCCTTAGCTTCAACGTTGCCCTGATAAGTTCCGTGGGTAGAGTCGTATTTTAATAAATAAGCCAAGTTATCTGGTGGTACTAAGTCGTTAATCCCCACAAACTCGATATTGGGATTATTCATACCAGCGCGAAACACTAACCGTCCGATGCGACCAAATCCATTGATGCCAACTTTCAGTTTAACCAAGATTAACCTCCTAATTTCTTTGGGGAGTGGGGAGTGGGGAAGGGGGGGATGGGGAGAGGGGGGGATGGGGAGAGGGGGGGATGGGGGGATGGGGAGAAAGAAGAATTATTCCCCTTGTCTCCCTTGTCCTCCTTGTCCCCCTCATCCCCCTTGTCCCCCTCATCCCCCTTGTCCCCCTCATCCCCCTCATCCCCCTCATCCCCTCTTGAAAAGGTCTACTTTTTATTCTTCACATAACGATCCTGACAGTCGCAGTGGGTTATGGCATATTTACTTGGCAAATTTTAAGGTTTTGGCAATCGGGCAGAGAAACTACGCTCTAAAATATGATAAAAATCTAATACCAATTTAAATAATGTTTGCGACACATAAATTCTTTGTAGGGGCACGGCAGTGCCGTGCCCCTACCCATGTGTCGCATTCTTTTTTCGCTCTTGGTATAAGTGATAAAATCCTGATTGTGTCGCAGTTTATAGTTATGAAAACTACATGACAATCAATCTTCAAATCGACGAAGCCTTAATTAAAGAAGCTTTAGCCCTTGGCAATCAACAAACAGAACGTGATGTAGTTGAACAGGCTTTGCGTGAATATGTGCAACGTCGCAAGCAACAAATGGTAGTTGATTTGTTTGGTACAATTGACTATGAAGAAGATTACAACTACAAACAGCAGCGATAAACTATCTCTGTTCTAATCCCAAGCTGAGAATACCTAAAATTTTACCAACTTCATTCAAAAAGTATTCATTCAAATCAACTTCTATCGTTGTTTCTTTTAACTGCATAAACTTCCAACTACTGCCGGTAGTTACCGCACCAAGTATTTGAGTAACTTGTTTTCCTTTTTGCTGGTTAAATATCAAAGAGGCTATCATTTCTGCCATACACTGTCCTAAACCAGCTTCAATATTCTCGTTTTTTGCTGACACCACCGGGATAACGGGTGATGTGATAATTAACTGTTCTGGAGAACGACCGAGCAAAAAGTCACAAAACCCATTAAGACCCTTTTCTATATCAACGGTAAAATCTTTACCCGAAAATAAACTTACTTTTTCCGGGTATAGCCGCTTTAATTCTAATAAAATTGGTGCGATAATCATCTCCTAACGGGATTTTTCTGAGTTAATAGCTAAAGCGATCGGTGTATTAAAACGAAGCGTTTCCGCGAGATAATCGCTATAGCTAATTTCTACCACATCAGCAAATTTACTGACTCGTTCGATGAGAGTAATATTAAAGTTGACTTTGATTGATTCAATATCAAACTGGCTGTAAGGCATTATTTAACCTTGTCACTTGCGTTCTTAGGCACTTAAATTTTAGTGTAAGTAACGGGTGGGATGTTTATCGCGGCACTAAGAGGATGTCTATTGAAGTATTTTATGAAACATCATGCATCAAAAGCAACCTAACCCCCCTGCCCCCCAACACTTGGAGGTAAGGGGGGTTTTAAAGCCTCTCCCCCCGTGGGGCGAAGTCTCAGAGAGGGGTTTATTTGTATATTTTATGACTTCAAAGCCTCTCCCCCCGTGGGGCGAAGTCTCAGAGAGGGGTTTCTTTATATATTTCATGACTTCAGACATCCTCTGAACTCGAAACTTCGTGTTCAGAACTCGAAACTTGATGTTCGCAACTCGAAAGTTGATGTTCAGAACTCGAAACTTGATGTTCCAAACTCGAAACTTCGTGTTCAGAACTCGGAACTTGATGTTCTGAACTCGAAACTTGATGTTCAGAACTCGGAACTTGATGTTCCAAACTCGAAACTTCGTGTTCAGAACTCGAAACTTGATGTTCAAAACTCCAAAATTTAAGCTTTGAACTCAAAACGTTGAGTTCTACACTCAAACATCCAAGATCAAAGCTGGAAATTTCAACTTCTCAGGCAGAATAACCGAGTTTTTGTTTTACTCCCTTCCCGCTACAAGATTACCTATCTTCTTTCTCTTCTTCCAAAGTGTACTTCGTACGCCAGTCGCCTCACTCCTCCACCCCCGCACAGCGCTGGCTCGTCTTTGCGGTTCGTTAAATAGGTATTTTTCCAGCGGGAAGGGAGTAAACTGCCGACGTTTGCGGCTGTGTTTTGCGAGATTTACGGGTGAACCTGCGTCCCAAGTCATCAATCACCGTATCTAAACCAGCTACATCACCGCTAGCTTTGGCATAATTGTAAACTGCAAGAGCAGCTGTATAAGCTTCACTGCCAGTTGCAATCAAGGTATCATCAACCAATTCTTGCAATTGCGTTAGAGATAGCAGCACAGGATACAACGCCTCAAACAATTCTACATCTAGGCGCATTTCATTTACATTAAACGACCTAGGCAGAAAATCTGGGTTTTGTGTGGCTACTTCTAACGCTTTACTTACAAAAGCTTGACTTTTGTCACCTAGTTTCGGCAAGTATTTACGCTCATTTGCCGTCAAATCAATTAAAAACGGCAGCTTTTCTTTGATAGTAGCGATCGCCTCCATCACTGCTTCTCGGTCTTTTTGGGAAAAACTAGCACTGATACGATTATTCGCCATATTTATCACTCCTGAGGGTGTTCTTATTTCAGTATTCCCAAAGTTATGAAGGCGATCGCTATTTCGTTTTAAGCACTTCAGTGCTTACTACGTTTAACTCCCCTCGTGACCGACTTCAGTGTTCTTACCTGAGTCCTGCCATTTCCAGTGGAGAATTTCTGGCATATCTTCGCCATGTTGAGTAATGTAATGCTTATGTTCAATCAGCTTGTCGTGCATCATCTGCTTGACATAAGCAGCTTTATACCCTAGTTTTGGCACTCTGTCAATCACATCATCCACTAAACTAAAGCGGTCTAACTCGTTGAGAACGACCATATCAAACGGTGTGGTAGTCGTTCCCTCTTCTTTATAACCGCGCACATGAAAGTTATCATGGTTTGTGCGGCGATAAGTGAGGCGATGAATTAACCAAGGGTAGCCATGAAAGGCGAAAATTACAGGTTTGTCAGTAGTAAAGAGAGTGTCGAAGTCTTTATCGCTCAACCCGTGCGGATGTTCGCTTGTTGGTTGTAGTGTCATCAAGTCTACCACGTTGACCACGCGCACCTTCAAGTCGGGGAAGTTCTGACGGAGAATATCTACTGCCGCTAAAGTTTCCAGCGTCGGGATGTCTCCCGCACAAGCCATCACCACATCCGGTTCAAAGCCTTTGTCATTGCTTGCCCATTCCCAAATGCCGATACCAAAGGTACAATGCTTAATTGCAGTTTCCATATCAAGATACTGCAACGCGGGTTGTTTGCCAGCGACGATGACGTTGACATAATTGCGGCTTCGCAAACAGTGGTCTGTGACTGATAGCAGCGTGTTGGCATCGGGGGGTAAATAAACCCGAATGACTTCAGATTTTTTGTTCACCACATGATCGATAAAACCTGGGTCTTGGTGAGAAAAGCCGTTGTGGTCTTGTCGCCAAACGTGGGAAGTTAAAAGATAGTTGAGAGAAGCGATCGGTCGGCGCCAAGGAATGTGACGAGTAGTTTTCAACCATTTTGCGTGTTGGTTGAACATCGAGTCAACTATGTGGATAAACGCTTCATAGCAGGAGAAGAAACCGTGACGACCGGTGAGGAGGTATCCTTCTAACCAACCTTCACAAGTATGTTCGCTCAAAATTTCCATCACTCGTCCATCGGGGGATAGATTTTCGTCTTCTGGGAGTATTTCGGCATCCCAAGTTCTGGCTGTAACTTCAAATACAGCGTCCAGCCGATTCGATTGAGTTTCATCGGGTCCAACGATGCGAAAGTTGCGGCGTTCGGAGTTTAGTTTCATCACATCCCGCAGTAATTTCCCCATTACCTTGGTAGCTTCGGCAACAACCGCGCCCGGTTTGTCAACTTCAACAGCGTAATTGCGGAAGTCAGGCATTTTTAAATCGCGCAGCAAAAGACCACCGTTAGCGTGGGGATTATCTCCCATGCGACGCTGACCTGTGGGGGCGAGTTCGGCTAATTCCGGAATTAGTGTACCATTATTATCGAAGAGTTCTTCTGGTTTGTAACTTCGCATCCACTGTTCCAGGAGTTTGAGGTGTTCTGGTTTGGATGCGATTTCTCCAAAAGGAACTTGATGCGATCGCCAAAAGTTTTCTGTCTTTTTGCCGTCAACCTCTTTTGGTCCAGTCCAACCTTTAGGAGTTCTCAGGATAATCATCGGAAAAGGCGATCGTGAAGGATTATTATTGTTTCGGGCATCTTCTTGAATCTCTTTGATTTCCCGAATCACAGTATCCAGCGTTGCCGCCATCAATTGATGTACAATTTCCGGGTCGGAACCTTCGACAAAGTAAGGTTTATAGCCGTAACCGACAAATAAACTTTCTAACTCTTCATGGCTGATTCGTGCCAGCACTGTTGGGTTAGCAATTTTGTAACCGTTTAGGTGTAAAATTGGCAGTACAGCACCATCATGCACCGGGTTGAGAAACTTGTTCGAGTGCCAGCTACCTGCTAAAGGTCCAGTTTCCGCTTCACCATCGCCAATCACGCAAGCAACAATCAAGTCAGGATTATCAAAAGCTGCACCGTAAGCATGGGATAGAGAATAGCCGAGTTCACCACCTTCGTGAATCGAACCCGGAGTTTCTGGTGCAACGTGACTGGGAATACCACCAGGAAAAGAAAACTGTTTGAAGAGTTTCTTCATTCCCTCGGCATCTGGGGAAATATTCGGGTAATATTCGCTGTAAGTGCCTTCGAGGTAAGTGTTAGCGACCAATCCAGGACCACCGTGACCGGGACCTGCAATATATATTGTGTTCAGGTCATTTTTTTTGATAACTCGGTTCAGGTGAACGTAAATAAAGTTAAGACCCGGAGTTGTCCCCCAATGACCGAGAAGTCTGGGTTTGACATGTTCTTGCTTCAGCGGTTCTTTGAGTAGTGGATTGTCTAGTAAATAGATTTGTCCAACTGAAAGATAATTAGCTGCAAGCCAATAAGCGTTGATTTTACGCAGTTCTTCATCAGTTAAAGGCTTTGATTGGGTCGGGGTTGCTAAGATCATACCGAACTCCATTACAGAAGGATTTTGACAAACTTACAAGTATGCAAGTTTAGTTAACTTGATAATCACGGTCATCTTACTTATGACCAGTCTTTACACATACAAGCTGAAAAAATTGGCAGTTATGGCTATCAGCAAGTCGATTATTTGCTCAAATCTCAGAGAAATATCAAGATTACGATTTTTATCAGAGGTTATCAAACAAGATAACAAATTGGATGTTATTTAATTTTATTTTTATTTAATTGCCAGAAGTTAAATGTTGTTTAATATAACTGTAAAAATTAATTATGCTTATTTAAAATATCTCTTTTGGCAGAGGTTTATTATTGAAAGTAGCGTGTAATACTCTTATAGCGGTTCCCGACCTGGTGAGCTACGTTTTCAAAGCTACTAACCTTGGTAAACAAGATTTGAGTGTACCTTAGTTGCTTAGGAAACGCTGTAATTCATTGTTCATTTTGATTATCTAAGGTTTCCCGATGTCAAAACCGGACTCCATTATCGATGCTGATATAAGTCGATCGGTTACTCCAGAACTTCTGAAAGGTCTGCAAGGTTTCGTTGCCTTTATCGATGACGGAACAGATATCGAGGCAGTTTTTGATATTGCTGCTGCGTTAGTCAACCATGAAGTTTCTGCTGCTGCAATTACCTATCTCAAGTCCCATCCTGAAATCTCTCAACTTTTTGAAGAACAATATATTGCACCGACTCCCAATCTAGAAGCGTTACTCAAGCTGCCATCTGATTCGTTAGGCTTTGCCTATGCCTCTCACATGCGAGCAGCCAACCTTAATCCAGAGTTTTATCGCAAAGTCGAGCTAACTGATGACGCGAGCTATTTAACTCTGCGTATGCGACAAACCCATGATATTTGGCATATCGTTACAGGATTTGGTATCGATTCTATTGGGGAGATTAGGCTGCAAGCATTTACGCTCGCGCAAAATCGCTCTCCGCTTGCAGTGATGTTGATTGCCGCAATAACCCTGAATACGATCAAGATGAACAGCGATTTAAACCCGCTTGTACGTGTCCTTCAGCAGGGCTACGATTTGGGGTATCAGGCAAAACCCTTTCTGGGGCAGAAGTGGGAAGAGGCTTGGGAAAAGCCGCTAGCAGACTGGCGATCAGAATTAAATGTCACTCCTTTAATATAAAGCCCGATCGCAAGATGGCTTCTAATGATAGGGCAATCGGCTTTGAGGCAGGAGTTTCTATGTGCTGACAATGTGTTTTATAGCGATTCCCACTCAGGTGAGGTACAAAATTATATGGCGGGTTGTAGGGGCACGGCAGTGCCGTGCCCCTACGGGTGTACCTCATTAAACCGAGAAACGCTATACTGCAAAAGCACATTGCAAACTCGATATTGTTTTAGCAATTTTTAAATTAGCTATGATTATCTGTTTAATGTGCAAAAAACGTAGACGCGAATTACTTTATTGTCAAACATTACTTTACTTTTAAACTGCGTCCTCTTGCGTAAGCTTGGATATTTCATCAGTACTTGCTAATGCTATGCTATTTATTGGATGTAGTGCTGTATTAACATTCTTATCCCGCGCCAAAAACTCATCAAGTAACTTAAAGAAACTCTCAAACCCTTCCTTTTCATTCACACAATAGAGCATGATAATCTTTGCCCAAGAATTAGAAGTTGATACATGATACTTTTGTTGCAACCAAGGTTGGAACTCACGATAAAAATCCATTTCTTCCTCAGTTGATTCAATCTTCAATTCTATTAAAGCGGTTTTATAACCTACTAAAAACAGAAAAAGGTCGCTAACTGAAGCACGTCCGATATACATACCTGGTTTCGCCTTAATTTTTTGTAAAATTTCTAACAATCTACTCATATTACTTATCTTTAGTGTTCCAGGTTACTAATTTATTTTACAACTCATTCAAATAGTCAATCAAAAACTTTTCACTGGGACATTGAAAATCATTTAACCAATTTTCTGTAGGTAATCCTTCTGTTGAGAGATTATCAAAGACTCTTTCTTTGACCTCTACCCCGTAATGAATCCCATTGAGTGTAATTGAATCGATTATTCCCTGACTTTCTAAGCGTCTACTAATTATATAATCTTCACCATATGCAGTTTGAATTTTAATAACTCTGCCCTCAATATTATTTTCTGCCAACCATTGCATAACAGCTTGAGCGCATTCATAGCATTTAAGGATTCTAAAGTTGGCGACTATTTTACCGACTTCTTGATAAATGTCATCATCAGATAATTGACTCATTTCACCACCGCTGGAACGTCTCTACTCGTAGTGGGCACTCTTCGTGCCCAAATGAAGCGCTCTTCTCGCTTACTACGGGTTATAAAAAGCGAATTTGGCGTGCGATCTTCGTAGCTTCCCGTAGGTATGGCTCGCCATTACTGTATCTCAAAACACATAACTCCAGATACATTTAGCAAAAATTAATTTTACATAAAGTTAGTTGTATTACTATTCACAAAGCGAACTCTAAACTTCAGAACGACAATGACCTATTTAGAAGCAGCAGCGCAATTTTACAGCGAAGTCGCGCAAACACCGCAAGTTGGACTTTGTTGCGTCCAAAGTTCATCCTTGCAGTTGCCAGGATTGCATATTCCCTCACAAATGCAGGAAATGAACTATGGTTGCGGTACTACGGTTCACGCTGCGGAACTCGCAAACCAACCTACAGTATTGTATGTTGGGGTTGGTGGTGGGTTAGAAGCATTGCAATTTGCTTATTTTTCGCGTCGTCAAAGTGCTGTAATTGCAGTCGATCCGGTTGCAGCGATGCGTGAAGCTGCTACACGGAATTTAGAAATTGCCGCAAAAGAAAATTCTTGGTTTAATACCAGCTTTGTAGAAATTCGCGAAGGTGATGCTTTTAACTTACCAGTTGATGATGCTTCTATCGATGTAGTAGCGCAAAATTGCCTTTTTAATATCTTTGAACCAGAAGATTTAACTCGTGCTTTAAAAGAAGCATATCGAGTATTAAAACCAGGTGGACGCTTGCAGATGAGTGACCCGATCGCTACTTCTCCAATTCCGTTTCATTTACAACAAGATGAGCGGTTACGAGCGATGTGTTTATCAGGCGCACTCACTTATGAAGAGTATACTCAACGTATCATCAATGCTGGTTTTGGTCAAGTTGAAATTCGTGCCCGTCGTCCTTATCGTCTTCTAGATTCTCAAACTTATAATTTAGAAGATAATTTACTTTTAGAAAGTCTGGATTCTGTCTCTTTCAAAGTTCCGATTCCCGAAGATGGTGCTTGCATTTTTACAGGTAAAACAGCAATTTACGCAGGTGCAGAAGAAATTTTTGACGATTCAGCCGGACATATTCTGCAACGTGGAGTTCCAGCGGCAGTGTGTGATAAAACAGCCGCAAAACTTGGCGATTTCAAGCCAAAAGAGATAATAATCACTGACTCTACATGGTATTATGACGGTGGCGGTTGTTGTTAAAAAGTGATAAGAAATGTTATTAGGGGCATTGTTTGTAGTTACGCTTTTTTTAGCTTATTCCAATGGAGCAAATGACAACTTCAAAGGTGTAGCAACATTATTTGGTAGCCAAACAGCGAGTTACAAAACAGCAATTTGGTTAGCAACGATTACAACTTTTGCGGGTTCGGTAGTTTCGATTTTTCTTGCGGAAGCATTAATTAAAAGCTTTTCTGGGAAAGGACTGGTTCCAGATGCGATCGCTAACGCAACTGACTTTCATTTAGCAGTAGCGATCGCTGGCGGTTTAACTGTGATTATCGCTACTGTAGCTGGATTTCCTATTTCTACAACTCACAGTTTAACAGGTGCGCTGGTTGGTGCGGGTAAGTTGGCGATCGGCACGAAAGTTAATTTTACAGCTTTGGGAAATTCCTTTGTTTTACCCCTCTTGCTAAGTCCCATCATTGCCATTGCTTTAGGAGCAGGAATTTACAGCTTATTTAACTATATCTACCACAAATCCAACTTGACAAAAAACCAGAAAATTATTGACATTTGTCATTATATCAGTGCTGGTGTTGTCAGTTTTGCCAGAGGATTAAATGATACTCCGAAAATTGTCTCACTCATCCTGATTATTCAGGCTTTCTCAATTCACGGATTATTGCACACTATATCTTAGGGTAGGGTGCGTGACGGCGCAAAAATTTAAATATTGATAATAGCCTAACGCACCTACGCTTGAATGGCACTTACTTAAATCATGCTTCAAACAACAATAACACCTTTCAAACAGAAACTAAGTTCTCCCTTGACAAAAAAGGGAATTAATGTATTACAAATTAACTTAGGTAAGCGCTGCAACCTCGCTTGTACGCACTGCCATGTGGAAGCGGGACCCAAACGCACAGAAGAAGTTACCCCGGAAATTTGCGAACAGTTAATCAAGTTAATTCATCAATTTCCGGAAATTAAAATTGTTGACTTGACAGGTGGCGCACCTGAGATGAATTATGGATTTAAGCCACTGGTAGAAGCCGCAAAAGCAACAGGTAAACAGGTAATTGTCCGGTCGAATTTGACAATTTTCTTTGAAGATGGTTTTGATGATTTACCAGAATATTTTGCTCAACATCAAGTCAGAGTAGTTGCTTCTCTGCCTTGCTATTTAGCAGATAATGTTGATAAAATGCGGGGTCTTGGTGTTTTTGATGATTCGATTCGCGCCATACAATGGTTGAACAAAGTCGGCTATGGAAACAAGCCAGATTTAATTTTGGATTTAGTGTATAATCCCCAATTACCTACAAGCGAAAAATTCTCCTTAACTCCCCAACAGAGTAAGCTGGAACAGAATTACAAAACGTTCTTATATGAACATTTTGAAATTGTGTTTAACAACTTATTCACAATCACAAATATCCCAGTAGGTCGAACTAAAATGCATTTAGAACGTAAGAAGCTTTACGCACCCTATTTGCAGTTTTTAGAGTCGCATTTTAATAATAGTACAATTGAAAATTTGATGTGTCGTGATGAGCTTTCAATTGACTATTTAGGTAATGTCTATGATTGTGACTTTAACCAAATGATGAAGTTACCTGCGAAAACTCGCAATGGGGAAACCTTGACAATTGCTAAGTTGCTAGAAGCTGGTAGTTTAGACTTAATTAATGAGGTACAAACTGCTGCTTATTGCTATGGTTGTACCGCAGGATGTGGTTCGAGTTGTGGTGGTGCTTTGGTATAAAGTCAATTAATTTTAGATGAAAGGATTTTAAACCGCTTCTTGACGCGGATAAAGGCAGATAATAATTAATTATCCGCGTTCATCTGCGTTCATCTGCGGTTGTAATTTTAAATTGATGCGGTTCTATCAACCTAACCGTTTATATAAGCGTAATAATAAATACCAAATATTAATTGTTTTTCAGAAAACACGCAGTAAGGAGGAAAACCCAAATGACTGAAGATAATAAGATCCGCACTTTATCTGTTGATATTGGTGGCAGTGGTGTCAAGGTTCTGCTTTTGGATAGTAAGGGTAATCCTTTAAGTGAGAGAGCGCGAAAAGAAACTCCGCAACCAGCTAAACCCGAACCGGTGATAAATGCAATTGTTGAGTTAGCAGCAACTCAAGCTGAATTCGATCGCGTTTCGGTAGGTTTTCCCGGTGTGGTGCGTGATGGAGTGACGGAAACGGCGGTAAATTTGCATCCAGATTGGATTAAGCTTGATTTGGCAAAGAAATTGTCACAGCGTTTAAACAAGCCTGTGCGGGTAATTAATGATGCTGATATGCAAGGTTTGGGAGCAATTGTCGGTAAGGGTGTAGAATTGGTGATTACCTTGGGTACAGGCTTTGGTTCAGCTTTGTTTGTCGATGGTAAATTAGTGCCGAATTTGGAAATGGGGCATCATGAGTTTAGAAAAGGCGAGACTTATGAGCAACAATTGGGACGTGCAGCTTTAGAAAAAATTGGTGACAATAAATGGAATAGACGATTAGAAAAGGCGATCGCTTCTCTGCAAAATCTATTCAATTATAATTACCTTTATATCGGCGGTGGTGAAGCCACAAAAGTCAAAATTCAGCTACCAGAGAATGTGAAACTCATCCCAAATATTACTGGTTTACTCGGTGGAATTGCTTTGTGGCGAGATTGAGGGTTGTTAGTGGTTAGTTGTTGGTGGATAGTTGTTGGTGGATAGTTGTTGGTGGTTGGTTGTTGGTGGATAGTTGTTGGTGGATAGTTGTTGGTGGATAGTTGTTAGTTGTTTTATCCCCCTTGTCCCCCACTCCCCCACTCCCCCACTCCCCCTCCCCCCCTTACTCAGTCTTGCGAAAGATGTCGCCAGGGTTAATAAAAATTATTAATTGGAAGGAGAGGGTAGGGATGATTAATCATGCAATTGAAGCCGATAAATCAGCAAGTGGTAGCCATCGTTGGGGCTTCCAGTGGAATTGGACGCGAGACAGCAATGTTGTTTGCGCGACGTGGGGCAAAGGTAGCGGTAGCAGCGCGGAGTGAATCAGGGTTGAATTCCTTGGTGAACGATATTCACAGCTTTGGCGGTGAAGCGATCGCTATTGTTGCAGATGTCAGTGACTTTGAACAGGTAAAGGCGATCGCCGATCAAACTGTGGCAACTTACGGCAGGCTTGATACTTGGGTTCACGCCGCTGCTACAGGTATACTCGCACCTTTTGAGGAAATTACACCGCAAGAGTTTCAACGAGTTATTGATGTAACTTTGATGGGACAGGTTCACGGTGCAATGGCAGCTTTGCCCTACCTGAAACAAGAAGGACGCGGGGCATTAATTCATATTTCTTCAATGGAAGGTAGACGCGGTTTACCCTTGCAAAGTCCCTACTCTGCGGCAAAGCATGGTTTAGAAGGTTTCTTAGAAGCGTTGCGGGTAGAATTGCAGTATGAAAAGTTGCCTATCAGCGTTACCTCAGTACTACCTTCGGTAATTAACACACCTTTTTATAATAAAGTTGCTACCAAATTAGGCGTGAAACCGACAGGGATACCGCCATATTACGATCCGAGTATTGTTGCTGAAGCGATTCTTTATGTTGCTCAACATCCCACCCGTGATTTTATCGTTGGGGATGTGGGTAGAGTGTTAGATGTGCTACAAAAAGTTTCGCCTCCTTTATTAGATTCAGTGTTGACGGCAATTGGTATTCCCGGACAGCGTACCAACGAACCGAAGTCAGAAGACGCACCAAACAATGTTTTTGAACCGATTGCAGGTTATGACAAAGTGAAGGGAGACTTTGGTAAGCTGGAAATTCCAAGTATTTCAGATTGGTTTGAGATGAACCAGCCGATTAAGTGGGGTGCTTTGGCTGTTGCGGCTTTGGGTGTTGCCGCGTTTCTCGGTGGGTGGGTAAATGGGAATGATGTTTAAGCAGTTTTAGCTTTGGGGTGAACGAGCGATCGCATTTAGTGATTGTAGAGTGCGATCGCATTCACCAACTACGAGCAAATGATTTAGGTTAATCACTTTCGTTTTCAAAATAGCTTTCAATTATCTGAGTTAATAGATTTTCTGGGCTAACTCCATTTTTGAGAGCTAGTTCCTTAACTCTTTGAATATCTGTTGATAACATTTTAATGGGAGCAAAGCTTTCAGGAAATGCCCAAGGACATTGCCCACAGTCAAGCTTGCAGCCACGACAAGCGGTACTTTTAAAGTTATTGCACTCCGCACACAGAGGTTGCCAGTTATCCTCTTCATTACTCCCTCCTCTAAGACGCGGAATTTTGTGATCTTGATCTAGTCTCACAATCGGTGGTTGTCTGCTACAGACTGCACAACGATTTTGATATTTGTTCAGAACTCTTTGCCAAATATCTTTACTAAGTTTTACTCTCTGTTCGCGTTTGGCACTGATTTCTAAGCTTACTAATTGATACCTCGTTTTCTTACCACTACCAAATCTAACTATGCCCAAAAAGCCTTCTTCCCCTTGTAACTCTCGTATTCGTCTGGGTACATCTTGATAGGGTTCGCCTACTCCTCTAAAATCATCTATTACTTGACGCAAACGTGATAATGGTACAACTGGTCCGGGTATTGCATGATTGGCAGACCATAATGTTTCCAATACTAGCCTGTAATAATTTCTATTGGCTGGCTTGGTAGTCACAAAACCAGCACAGGCATCTCTAAGCCATTCCTCACGGTCAACCTGTTGTAAAGTTTGATCTGGGTTTTGAGAGGATAATGAAGGTAGTTGCGTTTCATCGGGAACTTCCCTTTCATTCATGGCAGCTATGCTCGCCACGCAGCAACCATTCAGGAGTTACTTTTAGTAAACGAGCGATAGCATCTAACTCAAAATCCTTCACGCCCCGCTTTTGTCGCTCAATTTCCGAGATGTCAGACTGGTCGAGTTTAATATCAAAATCTATAGACAATGCAGCAGCCAACTCGCTTTGATCCCAACCGAGTCTTTCACGAGCCTGTTTTATTCTTAGACCACTAATATTTGCATTGCCCATTTCAGCTTAGGGAAAACAACTCTGAAGCAAGATGTTATCCTAAAGATGTCTATCTTTGTAGACGAAAATCGTCTACAAGAGAGGTTGCTTTGAATGACCTTGATAAAGCATTGTAGGGAAAGAAAACATTGGGGATTGGTTAATGCTGAGGGTAGCGTCGTTTTTTGCAGGTATAGGGGGGTTTGATTTAGGCTTTGAAAGAGCCGAAATGCAAGTTGTATTCCAATGTGAAATTGATCCGTTTTGCCAACAAATCCTAAAACGCCACTGGCCTAGTGTACCGATTCATGAAGACATCACAACCCTCATTCCTACAACTATCCCTGCCGCTGACTTATGGTGTGCCGGATGGCCTTGTCAAGACCTCAGTAACGCCAACACAGACCGAAAAGGACTTACAGGCGAACGCAGCGGATTGTTCTACAAATTTATGGAACTTGTTGCAGAAGTTCACCCAACGTGGTTGGTCTTGGAAAATGTGCCTGGGTTGCTCTCGGCAGAGCAAGGAACCGCTCTTGAGGCAGTTATCGACACGCTCGAAGCGCATGGGTATTTGGGGGGATGGGTATCGTGTAACGCTGTCCATACGGGTATACCTCACGACCGAGACCGAATCTTCTTTATTGCCAGTTTTAGATCAAAACGTGCCTACAGAATCTTTACTGACAGCAGCGAATTGTCTGGGGATTCTACGGCGCGAAAATCGAGCCGGACGCAAGCTGGATCGAGTGTTTGTGAAAGCACTATCAGAGACACTCCGCTTGTGGTACAACGTCGCGGTGGCTTCGGGTATACCTTGGCAAAAAGCATCTGCCCCACGTTACGTGCCCAAACTGGAGGACATCAAGGAGGTCATTCAGACAGACCAATACTCTGTGGCGAGAAACTTGACGTGGACAGAGTGGGAAAAGCTGATGGGGTTTCCCCCAGGATGGACGGTCGCAGAGGGAGACTCCTTGGTAACGCAGTCATACCAGCGATTGCTGAATGGATTGGAAGAAAAATAATAGAGATTGAAACTCTGGCGCAGAAGGAATCAAGTATTGTGTAAAAAAATTATGAGTGGCGATCGCCCCTTATCTTATCATCGGTTCCACTGCCACTATCTTCTCCACATCATCCACCATTACCCGCGCTAACCCAAACTGCTCAATTACTGCCGCATTTGTCGTTAAATGCAGACTTACCTCAGCTACCCGATACTCACTTTTCTCGCTAGCTAATGCGGCTGGTAACAATAACTGATCCGCCAAATGTTCATCTACTGGTGCGCTTGTTTGATGAAACTTCAGCAATTCCTCACAAGCGATTTCGGCAACTTTTTCTGATGACAACCGCTTCTCTCCCAACCCAGCAAAGCCAGCCAAACTATTTTTATATTTAGCGGTGAGAAACAAACCCGCCCCAGGTGCAATACCTTTTTCTCGCAATGCTTGCACAGCTACTTTTAATTTGGCTTCTTGCAATAAATTCTTAGCACGATTTGCCATGCGTTGAGGAATGTTGGCAGGTAATTCTGTTACCACTGCCAGTCCCCGCACTTGTTGTAAGTCACCGCGATCGAGCAACTTGATACCGTTTAAGGGCGGGGATACCCCGCCCCTACAGCTACTTACGCGCAATTGGACTTCTCCCCCACCTTGAGGATACCATCCCCAAGCGCCAAGTTTTACTTGAGCTTCCACGCCCATTTGCTGTAACATTGGCAGATAGACTTGCTCAATGTACGTCGTTGAAGGGCTAAAAGCAACGTGAGTTCCACCTCGTAGCGTTACTTGGGAATCACCATCAGCTAGCGCCAAAGGTAAGAGGATAGTCTGCAATACTAAAGTAACAGCACCCGCAGAACCACCTTCTCGTGCTTCGCTGACATCAAAGGTGTAATTTCCCGCTTGTACGGAACTACCGGGAGTGAATTCTAGCATCATTGAACCGAAAGCATCACCCCGCAGTTTGGCATGACAAATTGCCGCAGCAGCGCGAACTGATGTCAAGTGTTGTGCTGCTAATCCCGGCTTTTTGCGTCCAGCGCGAATGTTGTAAATGCGTATGGGTTCACCTGTGATGGCAGCGAGACTTAAGGAAGTGCGGAGAACTTGTCCACCTCCTTCTCCATAGGAACCGTCAATTTCAATCATGCGGTGCAATTCCTTTGTATTATTATAGTATTACAATAATACAAGATGTTAAGATAGTTTGTCATTTCGACGTATTTAGGAATGAGCGCAAAAAACTTGCCAGTTCCTTAATTTTCGTGCGTGTTAATTCATGAATTATCCCTACTTACGATCTGTTTTGCGCTCATTTCTGGTATTGTAGAGACGTGGGAGTGTGGAACGTCTCTACGATTCATTCGGCGATTATGCAACGCCAAAAATTAATTGTAAATCTAACACAAAACCAGGAAGAACATCCTCACCAGATAAACTATTAGGAGATTGTAAAACTTCTACCTCTACCAAAGGTCGATAAATTTCTACTTGTTTATTTTTCGGATTAATCAACCAACCCAAGCGCAAACGATTTTCTATATATTCCTGCATTTTGGCTTGAGTTTCCTCTAAATCATCACTTTCAGATACCAATTCGACTACAAAATCAGGACACAAAGGTAAAAACTTCTTTCGTTGACTTGAAGTGAGTGCATCCCATCTTTCTATCTTTATCCAAGACGCATCGGGGGAACGAGTTGCACCATTTGGAAGTTTAAAACCTGTGGAAGAATCAAAAGCTTTTCCGAGATTATTTTGACGGATCCAAAACCATATTTGACCTAATAAATCAAAGTTACGGTTTCCCGTTTCTCCTCCAGTGGGTGACATAATAACTAATTCTCCATATTGCGTTAATTCGAGTCGTAATTCTTTGTTAAAAAGAACAACTTGTTCAAATTGTTCATCTGTAAATTTCAGATTTGGGGGTAACTGTAAAGTTAAGGCACTCATAGTTAATTCTCCAGAAAATGTGAGATTAGGCTGATATAAGCTTGCTTTTACCAGGATTCATCAAATTGTAGGGGTCAACCATTTCCTTAAATTTTAAATTACGGCAATGCGATCGCTCTTTTCTCTTCTATAAAATAAGAATGGGGATTGGCAATAAATACGTTTTTCTCTTGGCGATCGCGTATAATCTCCGAAGAGGCGTTCTTCGCGCTCTTAACCGCACCAGTTGCATTCCTAGGAGTTGTAGAGACGTTCGATACCGAACGTCTGTACGAGGAAAAGCGGTAGAGACGTGACAATGGAAGTCTGTACAAAAGTCAGAATTGCATTTTGTGCAAAGCTACGCGGACTGTATAAACGGTATTTTTGCATCTTTGCTTGCAACGTTCTTCACCCTGAATAGCAGTGTAAAATCCAACAAGCATTACATTCTGACTTTTGAATTCTTCTTTATCGGCGCTTTCATGCCTTTTATTTAATATAAAGTTATATAAGGCACTCAAAAAGAAAAATTACAGCGCCTAAATTTTTAGCTGATTCGCAGTGTACATTCTAAAATTAACTTTTGATTTACCAAAGAATACGGTTGAATTTCTAAAGCGCGTTGAAAAGCTTTGATTGCTTCACCGTACTCGCCAAGTGCGGCATAACACAAGCCCATACCGTGAAGTGCGCCAAAATGTACTGGTATTATTTCCACAACTTTCTGACAGTCTGCTAGCGACTTATAATATTTGCGGCTGCTGTAGTAGAGAAAAGCGCGACGATTCCAAGCTTCAGCAAAATCTGGTTGTTCTTCGATCAGTTGGTTCAGCACTGTTTCGGCTTCGTCTAGTTCCCCAGCGTCTAGTAGCTTTTGACTGCGGTCAATAATTTCTAGCCCAGAAATTCCCTTTTGCTTGAACCAGATGCGCCAAAGTTTCCTAGTCGCGTGTTCGCGCACTGTTTCGTCAGGATTTTTCAAATCTTCAAGTAAGGAATTGATTGATAAAGAATCCATGAATTTGAGGTTTTAGATTGTATATTAGTAATTTCGCACAAAACTATTCAATTAAATCACTTTTAAAGGCATCTTTAAATTACGACAATTGCAATGCGCGGCAATTATCATGCTATTTGTTGTAGTCAGTAATACTGTGAGTGCGTTTCCGCAATATATCAATTCATTAGCACAATCTTTATAAAAGTGAAAAGGGTGTCTTGGCAGTTGACAAATCCCTAGGAAATAATAGTTGATAAAAAGATAACAAAAAATAAATTGACTATGCCAAAACAAAACAGCGTTTCTCGGCATATTGTTCTGACTTCTCATCCCAGTCGTTCTGGTCCCAAGCCGATCGCGATTAACTGGGGAGCTGCTGACCCGATGCAACGAGGTCCAGTGATTGCTACTTTAACAAAGTCGGCGCACCGCAATGTTATAGGCACTCATTCGGGTGGTTATGCGGTTTATCGCGCTTTAGCAGTGGCTAGCGGAGCGCTGCAATCAGATCATATAGCGGATTTAACCAACACGTCTCCAACAGAGCGCATTGGACCATATCCAAGCTGGTCAGTTCCTGATAAAATTGTCTCGCTTGACCCTTATGGAGCGATCGCCTCTGAGGTGTATCAATCATACTACGAACAGGGATATGATATCCGTCCGACGATCGCCATCACCAAAGCTCACATTAATATGCCCGAACTGCAAGAAGCGATCGCCAAAGGACGCTTGCAAGTTGATGGTAAAATTATGAAAGCCGGTGGCGATTTGGTGGTAACAAAAGCCGCAATTGAGCCGGTTTGGTATTTACCAGGACTTGCCAAGCGGTTTAATATCACCGAAGGCGAATTGCGTCGCGCTTTATTTGAACAAACTGGGGGAATGTTTCCAGAATTGGTGACTAGATCGGATTTGGAGGTCTTTTTGCCGCCAATTGGAGGTTTGACGGTGTATATTGTCGGTGATTTAGAAGCGATCGCCGATCCGAATAAGCCTTTAGCTGTTAGGGTACATGATGAGTGCAACGGTTCGGATGTCTTCGGTTCAGATATCTGCACTTGTCGTCCTTATCTGGTACACGGAATTGAGGTGTGCGTGCAAACAGCGCAAGAAGGTGGTGCTGGGGTAATTGTTTATTGTCGCAAAGAGGGTCGCGCCCTTGGTGAGGTTACGAAATTTTTGGTTTACAATGCTCGCAAGCGTCAAGAAGGAGGCGATCGCGCTGATGCCTATTTTGAGCGTACTGAATGTGTGGCAGGTGTGCAAGATATGCGCTTCCAAGAATTAATGCCGGATGTACTGCATTGGTTGGGCATTACCCGCATTGACCGCATGGTATCTATGAGTAATATGAAGTTCGATGCCATAACTCAGTCGGGAATTGAGATTGTTGAACGAATCGCGATTCCGGATGATTTGATTCCTCAAGATGCGCGGGTGGAAATTGAAGCGAAAAAAGCTGCCGGGTATTATACCACAGGGGATGTGTTAGATGCAAACAGTTTAGCTGATGTGAAGGGACGAGGTTTGGAGTAGGGAGTAGGGAAACAGGGGGACAGGGGGACAGGGGGACAGGGGGACAGGGGGACAAGGGGGACAAGGAGGACAAGGGGACAAGAGGACAGGGGGACAAGGGGACAAGGGGACAAGGGGACAAGGAGACAATTCTTTCTCTCCATCCCCCGCTCTCCCCATCCCCCCATCTCCCCCATCTCCCCCTCTCCTTGTCTCCTTGTCCCCCCCTCTCCCACTCCCCCATTCCCATTATTTACGGAGATACGAACCGCCAAGATGCCAAGAACGCCAAGTTTAGAGGGGAAGGAGTTGATTGCATATCTTCGTTCTGCTTACGCTATTCGGGAACGTTGTATGCAATTGTTTGTATTGGCGACTGAAGATAAGTTGCCAAATTTTGGTTGTGATTTGATGCAGTTGGATAAGGTAGCAGATTATGTGATTTCGGTGATGCGGGGTGAGTACCCTAATTTTGATATTCCGTTTCACAGTCGTTGGCGACATTTTGAGGCTGGGGGTGTGCGACGTTTAACTCAGTTGGATGAGATGTTGGTGGGAATGACACCGTTGCAAAAAGCGATGGCGAAGTTTGATTTGGCGATTATTAGTGTTTTGCTGGATGCTGGGGCGGGGAATAGTTGGGGTTATTATGAGCATGAGACTAATTTGGGTTTCCGGCGAAGTGAAGGTTTGGCTGTTGCTAGTTTCCGGATGTTTTGTCAAGGTGCTTTTTCTAGTGACCAAAAACAACCTTTACAAGCGGATGCTCAAAAGTTGCAATTATTAACAGAAGAAGAATTGGCGGATGGGTTTCAGGTAAATGCCGAAAATCCTTTGGTAGGCGTTTCTGGGCGGTTGAAGTTGTTGCAGAAATTAGGACAAGCTTTAGTATCTTCTCCTGATTTATTTGGCGAAGTAAATCCGCGTCCGGGAAATATGGTAAATTACTTAATGGGAAAGTCTGAGAATCAGGCGTTCCGTAAGGTTGCGGTACTCCGCATCGCTGCAACTACAGTTTTCGATGCAGTTTTAGAAGGACTAAGTGATATTTGGTCTGGACGAGTCGAAGTTGCTGGAGTTAATTTGGGGGATGTTTGGTTTCACCCGGCTATTAGTGATGATAATTTGGTGCCATTTCATAAATTGTCTCAATGGCTTACTTACTCTTTGTTGGAACCTCTACAGGAACTCGGTCTAGAAATTACTAATTTAGATGCGCTGACTGGTTTGCCAGAATATCGCAATGGAGGGTTATGTCTGGATTTGGGACTTATCAAGGTTAAAGATTCGCAGATTTTGCGATCGCCTCATTTAGTATCATCAGAAGTTATAGTTGAATGGCGTGCTTTGACGGTGATTTTGTTGGATTGCATTGCGGTTAGAGTGCGCGAGAAGTTGGGTATGAGTGCTAAGGAATTGCCTCTGGTGAAAATCCTCCAAGGTGGAACTTGGACGGCAGGACGAAAAATTGCCGCAGAACTGAGAACAGGTGGTGTCCCCCCTATACAAATAGAAAGCGATGGCACTGTATTCTAATTGTAAGTAGTTACAGTTAGTTTGAATTAAGGAACGAGTTATGAGTCAGCAGTCACATTTGGTTGCTGATAATTGTTTTCTTTGTTTTTTTAATATACAGGAATGAGCGCAGAATTAATGGAGAACGAACCGCGAAGAACGCAAAGGACACGAAGGAAAGAGGTTTGGGAGAGTTTTTGCGTAAGTTCTAGAAGTAATAAAATCTCTCTTCCCTATTCCCCAGAAAGAATAGGGAGTAGGGAGTAGGGAGTAGGAAATTTTTCTTTCCCCATTCCCCACTCCCCATTCCCCATTCCCCACTTTATATAAAAATATGACAAAAGTAACTTTAATTGACCATCCGTTGATTCAGCATAAATTAACGCTGATGCGTAAGGCTGAAACTAGTACGGCAAAATTTCGCGTTCTTCTGAAAGAGATTAGCTTGTTGTTGGCTTATGAAGTGACGCGGGATTTACCGCTGAAATATGAAGTGATAAAAACGCCATTAGCGCCAATGAATGCACCAGTGCTGGCACCGGAAAAAAAGCTGGTGTTAGTTTCGATTATGCGGGCAGGACAGGGCATTTTAGATGGAATGCTGGAGTTAATGCCATCGGTTAGGGTGGGACATGTTGGTTTATATCGCGATCCAAAGACGTTGATTCCGGTGGAGTATTATTTTAAGGTTCCCGATGACGTGGATAAGCGAGATATGCTGGTGGTCGATCCGATGTTGGCTACTGGCAATTCAGCGGTGGCAGCAGTGGAAAGACTGAAATCAACTAATCCGATGTCGATTCGGTTTGTCTGCTTGCTTGCTGCACCGGAAGGTATTGAGCATTTCTGTGCGGTACATCCTGATGTGCCTTTGTATACGGCAGCAATTGATGACCATTTGGATGAACACGGTTATATTATACCTGGTTTGGGAGATGCAGGCGATCGCTTGTTTGGTACAAAGTAAGCCAATAGTCAGATAAAAAAAGGTAAGAGATAAAAAGTAAATTTTGTCTTCTTCCTTTTTTATGATTTTTTGAGTGTGTCTATTGGGGGAGGCAAAAAGTTATCCTAGCCTTTCATGATATTGTTATGTTCATATTTTGCAATAAAGCTTGATAAATAATATTCATAGTTAATATTGCAAACAAATGGGCATCTAGTAAATAACGACTTCAATAAACCAATAATTTTTAAACCTACATGTGGTTTTTATGAATGTGAGTGTGACTTGAATTACCTGAATGCAATATATCACAGGTGAAAATTTTTCTGAGACTTCATCTGAATTGATAGCAAATACATCATTAAGAAAAAAATAACTTTATCTTTTTCAATAGAGTTATCTAAAATTAAGAAATTCTTTATGGCTAAACCAACTATTGGACAATTAGAACGAGAAATATCACAGCGTATTGGTTCTTTATATAATACTCAACTTGGGCTACGTCCTAGCAAAGTTCTTTGTCATTGCTTTGATAAAGAAATTGTCGTTACTTTAGAAGATTCTGTTACTCTAGTTGAGCAAACTCTTGTTGATGGTAATTATAGGAAATTAGCTGAAGAAGTTAGAGTGAGTTTAAATAAAATAATTAAGCCACAAATTAAAGCTTTGATTGAGGAAATTATTAACAGAAATGTGATAGATATAATTAGCAATTCCAGTTTAGCAACTAATCGGACTGGTATCATTGCTATTTTGGAACAGTCCCCTGCGGTTCGCAATCCGGAAGCTATTCCTAAAGTTGACTTGAATAGTGTAAGCGATTGAGATATTTACTGACGCTGGCGATTTTCGGGAAAATAAGCGATACCCAAAGCTGCTGGTGGTGTGGATTTTCCTTTTTTGCTAACGAGGGCAAATAAGGCGATCGCGTAAGGTAACATTACCAAAAATTGATAGGGAATATTCGCACCCAATGCCTGTATTCTTAATTGTAAAGCTTCCGTTGCCCCAAACAACAAACAAGCTAAGACTGTACTTACAGGATGCCATCTACCAAAAATTAAAGCAGCGATCGCAATAAATCCTTTGCCAGCACTCATCCCTTCCGCAAAAAACTTTATCTGTACTAAAGTTAAATAAGCTCCTCCCAAACTGGCAAGACATCCACTGATTATCACAGCAATGTAACGCACAGTTTGCACCGAAACACCAGCCGTATCCGCTGCTTGTGGATATTCTCCTACAGCTCGCAAAGTTAGACCAAAGCTAGTATAAAACAAAATGTATGTAGTTAAAGCAATTATTATTAATAATAAATATACCAAAATATCTTGTTGTAACAAAGCGCCAATTAGGGGAATATTGGCAAAACCGGGAATAATAATTGCTGCAATTCCGGGCAATTGTTGAGCTATACCACCACTAAATATTAGCCGCCCTAAAAAAGATGTTAACCCAGCTGCGACAAGATTAATTGCTAACCCAGATACCAACTGATCGACGCGCAAAGTTACACATAAAAAAGCATGAAGTAAACCGACGATTCCCCCAGCAATCAAGGCAGCGATAACACCAATCCACGGATTATCTGTGTAAAAGGTGGCAGCAGCACTGGTGAAAGCACCTGTAAGCAACATTCCTTCTAAGCCAATATTTAGCACTCCTGAACGTTCAGAATAAAGTCCTCCCAAAGCAGCGAATGCGAGGGGGACGGCTAAACGCAGGGTAGCAACAAGGTAATCTGAGAAGAGGGCATTGGGCATAGGGCATGGGTATTTGGATGCCCTCACCCTGGAAGGGTGGGGCTATACGTACTTCAAAGTTCATTATCTGCGTTAATCAGCGTTTATGGGCGGTTTAATTACTTTTATCTTTTTTTCCATCGCTAGACTAATGGCAATAAACAACACAGTTAAACCTTGAATAGCATAAACCACAGTCACGGGGACACCTGCGCTACGTTGCATAACATTTGCACCACTACGTAAAGCTGCGAAAAATAGAGAAGTTAATATTACACCGAAAACACTACCGCGACTGAGGAAGGCGATCGCGATCGCATCAAATCCATAACCTGATGATACTTGTTCAAACAAGCGATATTTCAACCCCATCACCTCAGACGCACCCGCTAAACCAGCTAAACCACCCGCTAACGCCATTACTAACATAATCGTGCGTTGGACGGAAATACCAGCATAACGGGCAGCGATGGCGTTGAATCCGACGGCGGTGATTTGGTATCCTAAAGGCGATCGCATCAACAATGCCCACAATATCCCTGCCGCGATTAATCCCAGCAAAATTCCTGCATGTGCCAGACTTCCTGGTAAAATAATCGGTAACTGTGCAGATTTGGCTATTAATGGCGAATATGGACTAGGCGCGTTTGCTGCTTTCAACGGATTCTGCACCAGATAGCTAACCAAGTTGATGGCAATGTAGTTTAGCAGTAAGGTAGTAATTACCTCATTCACTCCGCGCACTGCTTTCAGATAACCGGGAATCCAACCCCAAATTGCACCAAAAATAAACCCTGCCAAAAGCGCTAAAGGTATGTGAATGAATGCGGGTAAATTTTGCACGTATAACCCTATTAAAGCACTTCCCAAAGCACCGAGATAAATTTGTCCTTCTCCACCAATATTAAATTGACCGGCACGCAACGCGACTAGTACGCCTAAACTAGTTAATAATAGCGGTGCCATTTTGGTAAGCGTGTTACCAAAGCCAAAGTAAGTTGAGAGAGATTCTTGAAATAAAGCAGTGTATGCAGCGATTGGGTTAGCGCCGGCGAGTATGATGAGAATTGCACCGACAATGAGAGAAGAGGCGATCGCAATTAGCGGTGAGAGAATTGGTAGCAATTGGATACGGTTAGTTGCAGTCATTATGGGACATAGATTAGGGCAATGCGATCGCACTCATTAGCTTTTGTTTTCAAGGTGTTGTGACTGAATCGTTGGTATTTCCTCAGCAGTTAAAGTGACGATTTTCCCATCTTGCATAATACTAATAGATTGACCAAGCTTGCGATGTCGTTCAATCGCTTCTGCAATTGCTGCTTTTACTCCAGCATTAATTTTGTCAGACAGAAGTTCCAATTTTTTTTCAGCCATACTACTCTCCTCTAAGTAAATTAAAAATTTCACCTTCGTAGACAACTATTTGCTGACCAATACGATATTCTGCAACTAATTTAGCATCTACACTAGAATTATCGTAAACGATCCAGCGATCGCTTATGGGTAAATACAAATCAATCAGATTTCTTCGTCCCCTTTCATAGCGTCTACGAATCACCTCTTCACCGAATAGAGTGTCCCCCACTAGCAACCCGTCTGGCTACCCTTTCAACTGCCAAATCAGCGCTTTGCAGCCAGAAATAAATTAAGTTAATCGTGTAACCTTTTGCTTTACAATCAATTATAAATGGCGCAAATGTTCTAGCTGCTAGTGTGGTTTCAAAAGCAAAATCACTTCTCAAATTAGATAATGTCCGCAGTCGCTGAATCATCAAACGTCCTGCATCAATAGCCATAGACTCTGGATTGAATGGAGAAAGTCCAGCTGCGATCGCATCTGCATTCACATATTCAAAGCAGTCGAGAAAATTCGGCAGCAAACTCATAGAAACAGTCGTTTTACCTGAACCATTTGCACCACCAATAACGTATATACTCGGCATACTGATTATAAAAGTTAGGTAGAGACGTTCCACACCGAACGTCTGTACAAAAGTTAGGAGTTATTACTCCAGACTTGCTAGCAATCAATTTTTAGACTCAGATAACCGTTTTTCTATCCAAGAATTCAAACTTTGTCCTTCTTTCTTTGCTTTGATTGCAATTTGTTTATGTAAACTCGGATTGATTCTGACTAAAAACTTACCTGAAAATGGTTTTTCAGGTTCCTCACCACGTTCTTTGCAAAAGTCCAAATAAACATCTACAGAATCATGAAATGCTTGCTTCAATTCTGCTACGGTGTTGCCTTGAAAAGTTATTACATCTCTAAGATTAATTACTTCACCATGAAAAATTTCTGCGTCATCATCAAATTCTACAATTGCTTCATAACCTTTATAATTCATCATTTGTCACTCCCGCTTCTGTCAAAAACCGTCGTAGCGATTTAACCGCACCTTTATCTGTTTCTTTCTCCGGATGTGGTCTGTGAAAAACCGCTCTTATTTCATTAAGAACAACCTTTACTCTTGACCCCGCACCCTCTGATACTTCAGCACCAAGAGCAATTAACATAGTCTCAACATCATTCCAAGGGATATTGGATTTGACTGGGTTCTCAAAAATAGCATTGAACGTTTTTTGGTGTTTGCTGTTAAGTCCCATCATACAGTATCACTATATGATACTACTTTACACCATATTAGTCATAAAATTATAGGCTTAGGAGTTATTACTCCCCAAGTCGTCCCTCTCTCCCCCCCTCTCCCCCTCCTCTTCCCCCTGCCATCAACAAACCAATTTCCTCCACCGTCGCACTCGCTGCATCTAAAATATCGAGAAACTCACCTCTGTAGATTACGGCAATGCGATCGCTCATTGCCATCACTTCCTCTAACTCAGTAGAAATATACAAAATTGCCGCACCGCGTTTTCTTTCTGCCAACAAGCGAGAATGCACTGCTTGAGTTGCCCCCACATCTAATCCCCGCGTCGGTTGCATTGCGACAATTAACAGCGGTTCCCCCGTCAATTCTCGCGCTAACACCACCTTTTGTTGATTTCCTCCCGACAACTGATTTACCTTCACATCTTCCCCCGTTGCCCGAATATCAAACTCTTGCATTGCAGACTTAGCGTGATTTTTAATTGCTTCTTTCTGCAATAAAAAGCGACGACAAAAAGGCAACTTTTTAAACGTCTTCAAAATCAGGTTTTGGGCAATACTAAATTGCAATACCAAACCCATTTTTTGCCTATCTTCGGGAATGTAACCAATACTTTTTTCAGCAAACTCTATTTTACCGCTTTTAACAGTTTGTAAATTTGTTATGGCATCAGCTAATTCTCGCTGTCCGTTGCCATCAACACCCGCGATTCCTAAAATTTCTCCTGCCCGAAGTTGAAATGAAACATCACGTACAGCAGTAATATTTCGCTCATCCGCTACTTGCAAATTCTGCACCGATAAGATAATTTTACCTGGTGAAACGGCTGATTTATTTAACTGTAAAACAACTTCACGTCCTACCATTAATTCTGCTAATTGTTGAGGTGTAGCTTGTTGAGTATTTGTATTTGCTACTACCTTTCCCCGTCGCAACACCGTTACTGTATCGCAGAGATTCATCACTTCCTCAAGCTTGTGACTGATAAAAATAATTGTGTTTCCAGCTGCTGCAAGTTGGCGGAGAATAGCAATTAAAGATTTCACTTCTGGTGGTGTTAATACTGCTGTCGGTTCATCGAGAATTAACAATTTTGCTTGGCGGTAAAGAACTTTGAGAATTTCTACTCGCTGTTGCGCTCCTACTGGTAAATCTGCTACTCTCATACTGGGGTCAATTTCTAATTTATAAGCTTGGGATAAAGCAGCTATTTCTTCTTGTTTTTGCCGCAGATTTAAACGCCAGCTTTTCTCAGTTCCCAGAATGATATTTTCGGTGACGGTTAACTGAGGTACAAGCATGAAGTGTTGGTGAATCATGCCGATACCTTGATTAATTGCGTCTTTTGAAGATGCAAAATTTACTGCTTTTTCTTGGAGATAAATTTGACCTTCGTCAGGTTGATATAAACCACTAATGATGTTCATTAAAGTAGTTTTACCTGCACCATTTTCACCTAAAATTGCATGAATCCCAGGTTCAATACTTAGGCTAATGTTATCGTTAGCAATAAATGAACCAAAGCGTTTGGTGATTTTTTCTAAACGTAAATATGACATTGCGTGTTGTAGTTGTGTTAAATTTCACGCAGAGAGGCATCGCAGAGAAAAACTTTGCGTGAGGCTTTAATTTTTAAGCTGTCGCTTTTTTGGCACACCGCGTATCTTTATTATTATCTTTGCAATTTTCAAAGGTGATTTTTTTATCAACAATTTCTTGTTTTGTATTTAATGCCTTTTGTTTAATTGCTGCTGGAACAATTTCGTTAAAATTTCCTAAGTTTAAAATATCTGGTCTTTCTAAACCAATTGTATATATTTGCCCTTTTAATTGTTTCTGTTTTGCTAATTCTGCTAAATATGCGATCGCTAAATCCATTCGCTTCACTGCACTGGTTAAAACGGCTTTTGGGGCTACTTCTAATTGGTCTTTGGTATTACCAAAAGCATAAACACCTTTGTCGGCTGCTGTTTGTAACACGGCAGGTGAGGAATTATCTAACCATTGATAGATGACATCAGCGCCAGCAGAAATCAATGCTAAAGTAGCTTCTTTGCCTTTAGCAACATCATTCCAATCACCTGTAAAAGTAGGGATAATTTGTATATTTGGTTTAACTGATTTTGCCCCTAATTCAAATCCGCGTAATTCATCTTCAGTAGCGGGGAATTTCTCGCCAGCAATGTAAGCCATTTTATTAGATTTGGTTAGGGAAGCGCCAATAATTCCACACAAATAGCTGACTTGCAGATGATCTATTCGCAAAGCGGCAATATTTTCTTTTTTAAGATTACCATTGACGCAGACAAAAAACGTGTTGGGAAATTGGGCAGCGATTTGTTCTACAGAAGCGTCAAATTGTCCGCCGTGGGCGAATATTATATTGTAGCCCCTACGAGCGAAATCACCTAAAGTTTCGGCTTGGTCTGCTTGCGCGACTTTTTCGACAAAGTTAACTTCTGCCCCCAGCTTTTGTTTGGCAAGGTTGACACCTTCGTAACCAGATTGATTCCAGGCTTTGTCAGTGATGGTACCAGGAAGTGCGATCGCTATCTTAAATTTTTCACCACCACCTGCCGTGGGTGTCGTTGTTTGATTGCTACTGCAAGCTTTTAGCAGTAAACTGGTGCTAAAGGCAACTGAACTATATAGAAATTGACGCCGATTCAATACCGCCATACACTAGCCCTGAGATTGTTAGTTAATCAACGTGAAAGTCCAAAGCAGGCAAACGCGAATTTTCCGACTCTTGACTGAAGACATTGTGACATACAGCAAGCAAACTGAAAGAGTAAACTCAAACATATACCAAATGCAATACATAAAAAAGAACAAAGAACTTTTACGTGTCATTCTTGCAGTATGTATCATCATAGTTGGAATAACGCACTTTACCGTTGCCGATCAATATGTAAGAATTGTACCGCCGCAACTGCCCAATCCTTTAGGATTAGTTTATCTGAGTGGCTTTTATGAAATTTTGGGTGGTATCGGTTTATTAGTTCCCCCTCTAAGTCAACCTGCTGCTTGGGGTTTAATTGCTCTTTTTATTGCTGTTTACCCGGCTAATATCAACATGGCGGTTAATCACATTAAAATAGACCATGTACCAGATTCAAACTTACTGCAAGCGATAAGACTGCCCTTACAAGCGGTTTTAATTGCATGGGCTTGGTGGTATACAAAACCGAGCAATAGAGAAAAACAAGCTTCAATTATTCCCAAATTTCTTATTCCTAAAGAACTAGAAACTGAAGTATAAACCAAAGTTTGAAGTATGATGTTATAAAACACTTTTAGCTTTCATACTTCATACTTTATTTGATATGAGTACAGCAAATACAGTACAACAATTACAGGCAGAATGGGTAACACCAGAAAATTTTCGCCGTTATGGACAAGTTATTTTTGCAAGTAAAGATGGCAAAGCTTACGGTGTCGAAGATGCCCAGTTAAACCTGCAAAATGGAATTCCCCGCTTTTATATTATCCGCTTGCAACGCCGAGGGGGAAAGTTTTACAAAATCACTCGGCATTTGCAATGCACTCAATGTTTGGGTTCTTTGTCAGGAAAGGATTGGTTAATTGTGGTTTGTCCTCCTGATAATAATGTTGATGAACCAGCTTTAGAAGAGATTGCAGCTTTTCGCATTCCGGGAAATTGTTTTATTAAGTTAGAGGTGGGAACTTGGCACGCAGGACCATATTTTGAGCATGAGTTTGTCGATTTTTATAATTTAGAATTGAGTGATACGAATGTGGTGGATCATTTCACTCATGATTTTGTTAAGAGTCATCAGTTAGAGTTTGAGATGGTCTAGTTTAATGAGTAGGACAAAAAGGTTCACCAAAACCAGCTACAGCCCCAATCAACATCATCCCCTCAACACCAAGGTTTAACACCCCTGATTTTTCGGTTACTAATTCGCCTAGTGCCGCTAAAATCAGAGGTGTAGCTGCCCGCAGAGTATCACTAATTATTAGGCTGAGGGTTTGGATGTTCATCTGTAACCGCAGGTGTTACTCTCGGTGAAGGTGCTGTTGCTAAATGTTCTTCTTTATCTTGTATTTGCAACAATTCAGGTATCGTTACAAATCGATAACCTTCCGCCTTCAAATCGGCAATCATTTGTGGTAATGCTTTGACAGTCTTGGAACGGTTGCCACCACCATCATGCATGAGTATAATTGCTCCCGGTTTAGTACTTTTTATCACATTTTTCACCATTCCCGGCACTTGAGGAGAACGGCGTTCAGCGTCACCTGACTCACCAGACCACATCATCACAGCATAATGGTGATTTTTGGCGTAGTCAACTAATCCATTATGCAAAAAGCCTCCAGGTGGACGAAATAGAGTAGTTTTCTCACCTGTAGTTTTGTAAATAATATCAGCAGTGCGGTCAATTTCTTTAGCCGCCGTTGCTGTATCCATGCGACGATACCAATGATGCCATGTATGATTGCCAATTACATGACCGTCATCTGCTACTTGTTTAGCAATCTTGGGAAACGCTTGCACCATTTCCCCAATCATGAAAAATGTAGCTTTGATATTATTTTTCTTCAAAATTTCTAATACCTGTGCCGTATTTTTTGGTCCAGGTCCATCATCAAAAGTGAGGGCAACAACTTTATCAGTTGGTTTCAGTTTCGCTTGAGAAATAGTTGTTCCCTGAAATAATTTTGGCACATCAGAAATCACATTCGTCCTTGGGGCGACGGCTTGCGCCGATGTACTCATCACTTTGCCCAAATTCGCAATGTGTTGATGTTTGGGATTTTTTAAACTTGTGTTTTCCGGCGTTTGAATTGCCAATTGATGATTGATTACGCTTGTCGGTACAATTAAACTTAAAGCAAAACTTCCAGCAGCTGCAACTGAAGTAATTGTTCCTATTAGTACAATTTTAGATAATTTATTAGCGGACACTTAAATCTCCTCACAGTTGATGGTTGATAGTGGATAGTTGTTGGTTGATGGTTGATAGTTGTCAAAAGTTCCCATTAACCACTAATTACCAACCACTTCCACTAACTTTAATAATGGTAAACTGGCAAATTCACCGAAAGGCGCAGATTCCGGAAAGTTAAATCCTTGAGGGTCTTTTAGCTGTCCGCGCACCAAGTAATTTAAAATAGAAATTGCAACATAATTTAACATCAAGCTGGTGAGTATTTCGTTGGCATTAAATCGCACCTTCAAAAAAGCGGGAATACTGCCCCAAATCGCACCACCCAAAACGCCAGCAATCAAACTAAGTAAGAGTATTCCATAATTATTCACATCAGGAAATGCCAACGCGACAATACTACTAGAAATCGCCCCAATCGTCAATTGTCCTTCTGCACCAATATTCCACACCTTAGCTTGAAAACATATAGTGTTACCAAAAGTTATAAAAGCGTTTCCTCTTCCGGGGTTCGATTAGGACGATGTTCTAAATATTGAGCGAGAGCGTAGACGCGGAGCGGCTTGTCTGTGACATCGCTTGCTCGTTCTCTTGTTCTGTGGTAATTGTTTTTGGCTGATACTTGGCTAGTAATTGACCAGAAAATTTATGATTAAAAGTACGGGTCATCTTTTCATTTATCCTTATTGTATTCAGCAATTATTGGTCAAGAGTATCCAAAATGATATTAATATTTCGGCTTCGGAAGCGTTCCCTCAACACCTTCAACATACCAATCCATAGCCAATTGTCCCTTATCATCCAACACCTTACCCTGTGGAACTCGCACCACACCTTGTTGGTCTTTCACCGGACCATCAAAAGGATGTGCCGTACCCTTAATAAACTCATCGCGCTTTGCATTCACCAATTGCTGAACATCGCCAGGAATCACTTGATTCATCGGCGAAATATCTACCATTTCTTGACTAATACCATCCCAAACATCTTGAGATTTCCAAGTTCCATTAATCACAGACAAAGCTTTATCAGTATAAAACTTGCCCCACTTATTAATTGCTGACGTTAAATGCGCTTTATTTCCAAACTTACTCATATCAGTATTGTAACCAAAAGCATAAATACCCTTTTCTTCTGCTAGTTGAATTGCAGCAGCCGAATCAGTATGCTGTGATAAAACATCCGCACCTAAATTTACCAAAGCTTGCGCTGCGTCTCGTTCTTTCGTCGGTTCAAACCAACTTTGTACCCAAATTACTTTAACTTGTGCTTTGGGATTTGTTGACCGTACTCCTTGAGTGAAAGCACCTATTCCGCGAATTACTTCCGGAATTGGATATGCACCGACAAAACCGATGATATTAGATTTTGTCATCTTGCCGGCAATCATTCCAGTTAAATATCGCGGTTCTTCAAAACGTCCTAAATAAGTGCCGACATTGACAGCGCGTTTGTAACCAGTACAATGTTCAAAGAAAACTTTCGGAAAGTCTTTTGCGACTTTGATTGTCGGGTTCATGAAGCCAAAATAAGTTGTAAAAATCAACTTGTTTCCGTCTAAAGCTAGTTGACGAATTACCCTTTCAGCATCAGCACCTTCGCTGACATTTTCTACAAAAGTAGTTTTCACTTTCTCCTGTAAATTAGCCTGCAATTCTCTACGACCTAAATCATGGGCATAAGTCCAGCCAAAATCGTTTACAGGTCCAACATATATAAATCCTACCTTGAGAGGTTCATTTGCCGCTAAAGGCGAGGCTGTGGCAGACACTTCACTTTGTTGATTGGATTTTCTCGCGGTACAGCCAGCAAAGGTAAAGCCAGCCCCTGATAAAGTGGCATACTTGAGAAAGTTACGACGATCCATATTGAAAAAGATTTTTTATTGGTAGTAGCAACAGAAATATACAATCATCTATTTGCTGTGATTTTGCTTGTTTGCTGTGGTCGGCAACTTACTTATAAATTGTCATAATAATGATTTCGATTATACTAAATTTTGGTGATATTGCGATACTAAGTTTTGCAAATTACATTAATATTGAAAAATAAGCGATCGCCTAGCTAACAACTCAAAAAATGTAGGTAAAGTAAATAACCTTACCTACAAAAAAAGTGGTAATAATACCACTTATCGGAAAAACAAATATCTACAACCAATCGCTAATAAAAAGATACCGTATAGCTTCTTCATCAATTCACTGCTAATAAACGGCTGATTGGCAAACAGCGCTCCAAATAAATTACCAACTATTAGACCAACTGCAATAAATACAGCATACTGAATATTGACATTCCCGTTGCGATAATAAACAATTGCTGCTAAAATGCCGATTGGCAATATTTGAGCAGCAACTGAAGTGCCAGTAGCAAACTTCTGATCCATACCAATTAGTAAGACCATTGCAGGCACCATAATTGCACCGCCACCGATACCAAACATACCGCCAGCAACGCCAGCGACTAAACCAATCAGCAGCATTTGAATGATTATGTTAGACATAAAAAACGTTGGTAAATTGTTAATTATAAACTAATTTGCTTTGTAAATATTGACTTTGGTAGCATTCCGTGAACGCCTTTTTGGGGACTGTTCACAACTTGAGTAATGCGGAAATTCACAGATATACTACATAATACATAAGCATCTTCTGGCGACAAATTTGCAAAGCGTTCCAGAAAATTAATCATATTTTTTACAGCAAATTCTAAAGCTTCATCTAAAGTTTGACCAAACCCCATTGTAATGATATCGGTAGCAGTTTCGGCGATGGGTGTTGTTAGTTGCAAATCTTTGCGAAGTTTCAGTTCTATTGTACCGTTCATTGAAGTTTCAATCGCGGTAACATTAACTTCACCGTCTCCTTGTGCGGAATGTCCATCACCAATCGAAAATAATCCACCAGTCACAAAAATTGGCAAAAATACTCTAGAATCTGTTTGCAATTCGCGGTTATCAATATTACCGCCATAACAACCAGGAGGAATTGAATTTGGGGATGTTTCGGGAGTTGCCACACCAAGAATACCAAAAAAGGGTTTGAGGGGAATTTTAATCTTACTACCTGTAGGAAATTCAGCGATATTATTTTCTAAATCGAGAGGAATGAATCTAAGAACAGGTTGAGTAAACTGGTGTGGTAAAACTCCCCAACCTGTACGAATTGCATTGAAACCAACAGGTAAACTCGGTTTAATTGCCTTTAATTTTACCTCCAAAACATCCCCAGGTTCCGCACCCCGCACATAAATTGGTCCGGTGAGTAAATGCGGTCCCCCACCAACTTTGCGTTCTGGCGGAAGATTTTCGCAAATGTCAATAAATTCTGGTGTCAGAAATTCTGATGGTGCTTTGTCGTAAATGTAGTAACCAGTATAAGTTTCCACGTCAACCGTATCGCCAGAATCTACAGTCAGTGCTGGTTCTAGCTGTTGAGAGAAACCACCCAGATGAACGGTTTTCTTGGTGGCTTTTAAAATGTGGTGAGTCATCGCTGCGCTTGGGTGCTTGCTCAGTATTATTGCTTAGGATAGCGGGTTTAACATCTACCAACTCATTTTTTATCGTGGTTGGTTAATTTGTAGCTCAAACTACCAAAAATGTATCATTTTAGTTACACAAAAGCTAATTTTTGTTTAAATTATCACATTAACAGTCAATCTAAAGTTAAAAAGATACAAATTATTCATTTTGATTTTTTCTCAGGGTAAAAATGCTTTTTCTAACATTTGATTGGAGTTCCGTCTATTTTATTGCTCAAAGTAACCAAAGTTCTGGTAGTACTGCGGGAAGTTTCTTTAGCTTTATTTTTGGGCTTGCTGCTTATATTTTCGGTTCTTACTGCTTCTACAAAATCTACCAGAAGCTAGGAGAACCAAACGCTTGGTTTGCTTGGGTTCCGATTTTAAATAACTGGATTATGTACAAAGCAGGAGGTCAGTCACCTTAGTGGACTATTGCAATTTTCATTCCTTTGGTGAATTTTGTTGCTTTGATTTTCCTTATCATAGCATTTGTGAATATTGTGAAAAAGCTTGGCAAGAATCCGTGGTTAATTTTGTTGATGATTATTCCGATAGTTAACTTTGTAGTTCTGTATAATTTTGCCTTTGGTTAATTAATAAATGAATAAAAACAACAAAAATGACAAATAAGTATTTTATCCTTCGTTTAAGAAGCGCGTTCGCAAAGCGACTCCAAAGGAGTATCGCCAAAGGCGGGGCTTTGCCCATCGCAAAGCGACTCCAAAGGAGTATCGCCTACTCGTGTATCGCAGGTATTGCTCTTTTCCCAGCATTATCAGCTAACGCCGCCCAAGTTGAACTTAGCGTTTACAAATCATCAAATACACCAGCAGCAAACTGTCCGCAAAAGGTGATTGTAACAGAACAAAACGCACCCTACTACGAAGGAGGATACACTATTAACGGTTCAGCAAAATTAAGTTCTTTCGCTGAACCTTTTACCATCTCTAATACTGACCCTTTTAGCGTAACTTGGGTAGCAAATCTCAAGCCTGCATTTAGTAAATGTATCGCTGCTGGTAGTATCGTCAAATCTGGTAGTGAAGATAAAAATTCTGACTTCCATCTCCGCGTGCGGTTTACTGGTGGTAAAGTATTTTTAATTTTGGATATGACGGGTTTAAAAGATGCTAATAACTTCTTTCCTGTAATTACAAAAAAAGGTGTCACTGCTGGAAATCCTACTTGGAGTTGGGGTGGAACTGACTGATTTTCACACAAACGCCGCAAACGTCGTAGAGACGTTCCACACCGAACGTCTCTACAATACGTGTTCCAACACCCGACGTGATATGATTAATATATAATGGGCAATGCCTACCATTTTATCTATTAATGCTATTCATAATTATAAATTAACAAACATTTTCAGCTACAAATTCAATTACTTCTTTTAATCCTTGTTGACTTTTCAAATTCGTAAAAAGAAACGGTTTCTCGCCACGCATTTTTTTAGCATCCCGTTCCATTACATTTAAATCTGCACCAACATAGGGCGCTAAATCAATTTTATTTATCACTAATAAATCAGATTTCGTAATTCCGGGACCACCTTTGCGAGGAATTTTATCGCCTGCTGCAACATCAATAACGTAAATAGTTAAATCAACTAATTCTGGGCTAAAAGTAGCTGCCAAATTATCACCGCCACTTTCTAAAAATACCAAATCTAAATCAGGAAAACGCACTTCTAACTGTTCAATTGCTGCTAAATTCATCGAAGCATCTTCGCGAATAGCTGTGTGAGGACAACCGCCAGTTTCTACACCCAAAATGCGATCGCCACTCAAAGCCTGAGAACGCACCAAAAATTGTGCATCCTCCTGAGTATAGATATCATTCGTCACAACGGCAATATTATATTTTTCACGCATCGCCTTACACAAAGCATCGACCAAAGCTGTCTTTCCCGATCCTACTGGACCGGCTACACCGACGCGAAATGTATTCATGATTTGTTAATTGTTGGTTAGGGTCGGGCGGGGAAACCCCGCCCCTACATATTTAACTGCGAAATAATCTTGTATACTGGGTTTCATGCGCCATGCTTGCTAAAGATAGACCCCAACTACAACAACTAAGGTTATCATCTTCTAAGGCGAGAATGGACGCTGTTGCATCGCTTATTAATGATTGTAAATTCAGCAATAACAACTGTCCTGCTGTTTGTCCTAAAGGTATAAGTTTCACGCCAGCAGTAATTAAATTACTTATCCAGCTATGCAGATATCCTAACATTGCGGCTTGTATATTTATATCCCAGTAAGCAACAGCAATGCCAAAAGCGATCGCATAATTACAATTACCCACAGCATAAGCTAAAGGCTTGATTTGTGGTTGTAGTTTAGCAAATAATTGAATAAGCGATCGCCCCATTTGTAAACTAGAATTACGTAATTCCTCGGTTTCCCTTGCCGCAGTTAACCACATATTCCAACGACACAGCGCTTCTAAATCATTCCTAATCATACAATTATAAGCTCTTACCATCACCGCCGCTTCTAGGCGAATCGCCCCATAACGCAATTCTGCTTTCAACCAATACTGTAAACTTTCTTGATTATTAATAACGTTATTTTCTACCAGCGTTTCCAATCCTTCAGAATAACTATATGCTCCCACAGGTAAAGCCGGACTCGCTAACTGTAAAAGACATAAAAGATTGCTCTCAGTGAGTGTGTCCATAAGCGCCCATTTCTGGCTGAAAAGGTAAAACTTCCTCTTTAATTTCTAGCCCCAATTGTGACAACATTGAGCGTAAAACCGAATCGGGCAAAAAACGTAAATAACTTGCAGTAATTTCACATGGTACATGACGATTTCCCAAATGATATGCCGCCCGTAATAATAATAACGGTGTTTCCGCAAGTGCAGTTAAAACAGGTTCTGGTTTGGCAGAAATTCTAATTAAATTGCTATTTGTTTCATCTTCGAGAATATCGCCATCATGTAACACCGTTCCTCTCGGTAAACGCAAAAATACAACTTCTCCATCTTTCGTTTCAAAGCGATGACGACTGCGAGTGCGTTCTTCTGCTGTGAGTGCAAGAGTTAGAGTGACTGCTGCATTACTGTTTGGCGGTTTGCGTTGCGTACAAGTGAGCATGAGCAATTAAAAATTTCAAATCTAAAATACAAAATCACAATCTCCATATTATCAGTCATCAGCGCAAAAACTCTCTCAAACTCTCCCGAACCTTGGCGTACGAGTGCGTTAACTTGTGTAAGTCCTACTAACTCAAACATCTGAGCGCATTGCTACTTTACAACTAATATTGCAAGAGGCGATGGAATCGTTGCAAAAATCACCCCGCGAAGCCAAATTTTATCGCGCTTTGTATCACTCTTACTTGCATCCCGCAAGCACGCAAGAAAAAGCCGCAGAGATATTAGATGTTTCGATTGCTACCTTTCATCGCCATTTAAAAGCCGGGATTACACGAGTAACCGAGATTTTATGGCATCAGGAAATGCAATGTGAAGAGTGAAGAGTTGTTAGTTGTTAGTTGTTAGTTGTTAGTTGGTAGTTGTTGGTTGATAGTTGTTAGTTGTTGGTTGTTAGTTGATAGTTGATTCCACTATCCACTAACTCCTAACTTGACAGTAAATTGAGAGCTTTTTGATAGATTTTTGCTCTGGAATGCGATCGCTATTTTTGCCAAACTGAAACTAACTTCACAAATAATAATGAATATGCGCTATTTATATCAAACGGCTGCATCACTAACTCACGCAAGATTTAACACGTTTTGCAACTGCGCTGTTTGGGGGTGAGTTGCTTTCAGATGACAGTCTCAAGCAAATGCTTGATTTTCAGGATATAGGAGTTGGGGATAGCTTGAAGTACGGGTTAGGCTTGACTAGTCGTGAATTTGAAGGCATCGGTAGGGCGTGGGGACACAATGGCGATGTGACTGGATATGACTCTCAATGGTGGTACTTTCCCGACTTGGGTATTACCTATGTGGATTTGCAAAACCAGCAGCCCACAAGCGATATCCTCTCTCCCATACTCAAGACTTTGCTTAAAGAACAGTCTAAGCCTGTACCAGAACCAAGTGCGATCGCAGGCTTAATAATGTTGGGTGCGGCAGTAATTGTACTGAAGCGCAAGCGTATTATTACTTAAAAGTGAGAAGTTATGACAGACGAACAATCAATTAAAAAACCAGGTAAGAGAGAATTGCTGACTCGTTTTAGCATTGGTGCAATCATGGGAGGAGCGATCGCACTCGTTTATTGGTTATACATTACCTGCTTTACTCTTGGATGGACAAAAACAGCGACTATATTCAGCATTGCCTGGATTCTATTATTTACAGTTGGTTGTGGTTTGATGGCTGTTAAGGGGAAAAAATTGTTTTCGACATTTTTAAATTCTCTTCCCCCAATGCCGTAGATAAGAAAACTGGCAGATACTTTGAGTACCTGCCAGCTAATTGGGTGTCATTTTCTGTTGGGGATTAGGGGCATCGATATTAGCTGCGGATTTCTCTACGCTCAATTACAGTGCCATTACCCGTACCTTGCATCTGTTGGGTTTTTGGTGTGCCGTGGAGTCGTGGATCGGGTTGCGGTGGTGTGGGTTCGGGTCCTAGCGGCTGGGGATTTGCCACATACTCGAATTCGCCTTTGCCGTCCATTGAAGGACCTTTTGCCCAGCGTCCTTCAGCACTTTCAGTGCCTTCAGAGTGATTCCAGAACTGATACGCATACTCGCCTTTCTCTAAGCTCTGCGGGAAGGAACTGGGAACTGGAGTATCTTCCAGTCCATCTTCTTTTAGCTGTTCAATTGCTGCCAACCACTGATTTTGGTGCATCGTATCACGAGCAATCATGAACGAAAGAGTATCTTTCACGCCTGGATCATCAGACATCTCGTACATGCGTACTGCTTGCAAGCGTCCTTGAGATTCAGCGTGGAGATTTGAGCGGAAATCTGCCAACAAGTTACCGCTGGCAACGATGAAGCGACCGTTCCAGGGAAAGCCAACGCTATCAGATGGCGTAGCGCCCAAACCGGAGACAATGGCGTGTTGCGGGTTCATTGCTGCCGCCGTAATTACATCTCGTGGGTTACTACCACCCATCACCGCACCCACTACTTGGTCTAAAGCACCTTCTTCTTGCACTTTGACCGGCGCTTTATCCAGCAGATGGGCAATCATCGTTGCCAACATCTCGACATGACCGATTTCTTCAGTACCGATATCTAGCAACATATCACGGTATTTCGCAGGTCCGCGACAATTCCAGCCCTGAAATAAATACTGCATCATCACAGTCATTTCCCCAAAGGTGCCACCGATGAGTTCTTGAATTTTCATCGCGTACACTGCATCGGGTTTTTGTGGCGGTTTGAAGTATTGTAGTTGCTTTTTATGGTAAAACATAAGTGTTCCTCATTTATTGCATGTGGAGCAGGCGATACAAATTCAGATTTTTCTGATATTTAGAGCGTGCAGCCGCTTCGGCTGGTATCCGGTGGCTGCTCGTCGCCTATACTTATAGGAAACCTATTTAATCTGTTGTGTACATCATTCTCAGGTCACATAAAAAATACTTAAAAAATAAGTATATTGACTGTGGTTGTTTAATTCTTGCGACTGAGATTGTTAGTGCATTCTGATAATCAGCAATCTTGGGTACAAAAATCGTAGAGACGTTCCACTGGAACGTCTCTACAGTAATGGTTGTGGATTTGGCGACATGATATTAGTTATCATGCCCTCTTTAGCGTGTATAAATTTAGTTAGCCATAGTTAGACGATCGCCAATCGCATCTTGTACTGGTGGTTTGATTTCGTTGATTGTTCTAGTCCAATGACGATGTTGAGCGATCGCCTGAACAAACTCTTGAGCAACGTTCTTGATGTTGTCAGCATTTCGGCTGGCGATTACACCATTATCAGATGTGACGTGTCCATTTGATTGTGCCTTATCCAACGCCATCGCTTTGCTTTCAGGTGCCATCATTAGCAGATCGACTGCCTCACCGGTTGCAGCGATCGCCTTATAATGCTTGAGAGTGTCATTGATAAACTCAACAACGTCTCCTTCCTTCTTCAGCGTTTCGATGCTTTCCTTGCCACCAGGAATGTAAACAGCATCATACATTACCGATGCAGCAGTGAGGAAAGTCTTCTTTACCTCAACTTCTTTACCGTCAGCACTCTTAATCATCCCCTTAAACTTTGATACAATCTCCGCTTGCGCTCCACCACTCTTTAACGCCTGCTTGATTTCCATCAATTGGGAACCGTCGAACCCGTCAGCCGCTAAAATGGCGATGCGCCGACCCTTAATAGTCTTTTCCGGCTGATTAGGATTATTTTCAATACTCAAAGCTGGGGAGGTGCGACCGTGGTTTTGCGTAACTGCTTGTGTAGGAGCAGCAACACCGATGCCCATTGCGACAAGTTTTGCTAACTCGTGATCCACGTTATTGAAAAGTTCAACCATGCGTTGCTGAACTTCTTTAGTTTCCACCTTACCCAACTCGAATTGAGCGGCTTTTACTAGGTGTTCCTTCTCTGGCTTCGATAAGCTGTTCCAGAACAAAGTTGCTTGGCTGAAGTGGTCACTAAAGCTATCGCTACGTTGGCGAATTTTGTGCCCTTCAACTTTTTGCATGTAGTGGGCATATCCACCCATCGACTCAGGAGACATCATCGGACAGCCACCACCAAGGGAATTGGGGAAGTAATTAGTTTTACCCTTGTTGATTTTCATTTGCATAATGCCATCGCGATCGTTATTATGCACGGGGCATACTGCACGATTGATTGGCAGTGACTCGAAGTTGGCGCTACCGAGTCGATGAATTTGTGTGTCGTGATATGAAAGCAGTCGCGCTTGCAAAAGTGGATCGTTACTGTAGTCAATACCAGGGACAACATGTGATGGTTGGAAAGCAACTTGCTCGGTTTCGGCGAAGAAGTTGTCTGGGTTGCGGTTCAAGACCATTTTTCCAATCGGTCGGACGGGAACAAGTTCCTCTGGGATGACTTTAGTTGCGTCGAGAATATCGAAGTCAAACTTAAATTCGTCTTCTTCCTCAACAATTTGTACACCCAACTCGTACTCTGGGAAGTCGCCCATCTCAATTGATTCCCACAAATCGCGCCGATGGAAGTCCGGGTCTTTGCCTGCGATCTTCTGTGCCTCATCCCATACAAAGGAGTGGACACCAAGCAGTGGCTTCCAGTGGAACTTGACGAAGCGTGCTTTGCCCTGCTCATTCACAAAGCGGAAGGTGTGGACACCAAAACCCTGTATCATGCGGTAGCTTCTGGGCACAGTACGGTCAGAAAGTATCCACATGATCATGTGCATCGATTCGGGCATCAGCGAGATGAAGTCCCAGAAGTTATCGTGTGCTGTTCCGGCTTGCGGCATTTCGTTGTCCGGTTCCGGCTTCAGGGCGTGAACAAGATCCGGGAACTTAATTCCATCTTGGATAAAGAAGACAGGAATATTATTGCCCACGAAATCATAATTACCATCTTCAGTGTAAAACTTCACCGAGAAGCCGCGTACATCCCGTACTGTATCTGCCGATCCCCGAAACCCAGCTACAGTAGAAAAACGGGCAAATACTGGTGTTTTTACAGAAGGGTCTTGTAAGAATTTTGCCTTAGTATATTCAGCCAGCGATTCGTAAGGCTGAAAGTAGCCGTGCGCGGCAGATCCACGGGCATGAACGACTCGCTCCGGGATGCGTTCGCGGTCGAAGTGCGTCATCTTTTCGCGCAGGTGGAAGTCTTCCATTAAGGTCGGTCCACGCTGCCCAGCATGAAGCGAATTGTCCGTATTGTTTACACGTATCCCTTGGTTCGTCGTCATGTACTCACCAGGTTCTTCGCGAAACTGTTCTAAACTTTCGTTTTTGCTTTGCTCGTTGATGTTGGGTTCAGTCATGCTGTGTGTTACTTGAGGAGTAGTTCTCTATATGAAAATAGACTCAAAAAAAACTATAAAACCTCAACCCTGAGTCATATCTTTTTTGCTGTGAAAAAAGTTATGGGGTTGAGGTGTGAAGTTTTTCACAGATTCTCAGGGTGGTAAGATTAAGGAAAAACTAATCTTCATCGCGCCCGTGGACTTGAGCCGGCGGACTGGTTGCTTCAACTGCGGTGAATGATTCGAGGATTTTGTAAGTGTGGGATGCGCCTTTTGGCACTACCCAAGAGTTACCAGGTTCAAGCACAACTACTTGACCTTCAAGGTGTAACTCAGCACGACCGTTGATTACATAACCAACAGTTTCATATTCTCGTGCTGCTGGTTCTTTAGGTTCGCCCGGTTGCTCATTTTCCCACAAGCGCATCGATACAGTTTTACCAGATGCAAGATATTTCTGACCGAGCTGACCTTTGGGAGAATTGGCAGAGTCTATTTTTTGAACGCTAGTATCAGTCATATTTTCTTTCCTTTTTTTACTGTAGTAAGCGCTTCAGCGCTTAATTAAGCGCTGAAGCGCTTACTACGAAACACTTTTAAACCTTGATTGTTCTACCTGTGCGAGCGGCTTCATAAATTAGCTGCATCAGTTTGACATCTTGCAAACCTTCTTCGCCGGGGGTTTTCGGCTGTTTGTTATTCATGATGGACTCAGAAAGGTGATCCATCTCCAAAGCGAATTGATTCTGTTCTTGGATATTTCGCTCCTCGTTGCCGCTTTTGCTTTTAACAGTCAAGCGGTGTTTGTAGTAATCGGTAGCTGGGTCTAACTCCAAGGTAGCGTCAGATCCAAAAACTTGGATGCGTTTGGTGTCTGAGTAACCATAACTAGAGGTACAATTGGCAAGCACGCCACTAGGAAAACGCAAAGTGAAGTTGACATTTTCCTCAACTTCCCGAAAGCGGGGGTCGTTGGGGGTGCTGTACATCATGGCGCTGATTTCTACGGGTTCCTCGCCTGTGATGTATCTTGTGGCATTCAAGCTGTAAATACCGATGTCATAAAGAGAACCGCCACCAGCGAGTTTTTTATTGGCACGCCAACGGTCTGATGGTTCTTTAGGGTCGAGGTTGCGTCCGTGGTCAGAGACGATAGATTTCAACTTGCCAAGTTTACCGCTTTGTGCTAATTGAATCGTGGCAAGGTTGAATGGTTCATATTGAGCGCGGTAGGCAATCATCAATTTGCGCCCTGCTTTTTTCGCAGCATCAATCATCGCTTGACATTCGGCGACGGTGATTGCCATCGGCTTTTCACACATGATGTGCTTGGCAGCTTGTGCGCCGCGAATGGTGTATTCTGCGTGTAAAGCGTTGGGTAAGATGATATAAATAACATCTACCTCTGGGTTATTGCGGATAGTGTCGTAATTTTGATAGTTGTAAATATTTTTGGGATTAACGCCGTATTGCCGTGCATACTGTTCAGCTTTAGGGCGATCGCCACTCACCAATGCTACCAACTTTGAACGCTTACACTCAGCAAACGAAGGAATAATTTGTTGGGTAGCAAACTTTCCCAAACCCACAACTGCCCATCCTAACTTTTTTTCTGGCGGCATCGGTGGCTCTTTTGCGGCTTGAGCTAAACTACGGCTGGGTTTTAAAATTGTTGGAACAATGCCGAGTGTAATTAACCCAAAACCGGCTTTAGATAAAAGAGTACGACGGCTAAGTTCTGATTTTAGTAAGTCAAACATAAAATTTTCAATTGCTAATTGGTAATGGGTAATGGGTAATTGGTAATTGGGCATTGGGCATTGGGCATTGGGCATTGGGCATCTCCCCTTGTCTCCTTGTCCCCTTGTCTCCTTGTCTCCCCATTCCCCATTCCCCATTCCCCATTCCCTTACGGTTTGAGTACAACTTTGATGCAGTTGTCTTTTTTATGTTTGAAAATCTCGTAGGCGTGGGGTGCTTGTTCTAGCGGAAGGCGGTGGGTGATAATAAACGATGGATCGATTTCGCCGTTTTGGATGCGCTCAAGTAAAGGACGCAAGTATCTGTGGACGTGAGTTTGTCCCATCTTGAAGGTTAAGGCTTTGTTCATGGCTGCACCCATCGGGAATTTGTCGAGGAAGCCACCGTAAGCACCTGCAACTGATACGTGACCACCTTTGCCACAAGCAACGATCGCGTTTCTTAATGCGGTTGGTCTGTCTGGTTCTAGACGCAACTCTTGTTTTACTCTGTCGTATAAGCCCATCAAGTCATTGCCGTGTGCTTCGAGTCCGACTGCATCAATCACAGCGTCGGGACCGCGACCGCCGGTCATTTCTTTGAGGACTTCCCCAACATCAACTTCTTCGTAGTTAAGGACTTCTGCCTTACCATATTCTTTCGCCATTTGCAAGCGTTCGGGAACGCGATCGATGGCGATGACACGTTCTGCACCGAACATAAAAGCGCTTCTGATGGCGAATTGTCCAACTGGTCCGCAACCCCAAACGGCGACGATATCACCGGGTTTAATGTGGCAGTTCTCCGCAGCCATGTAACCGGTGGGGAAAATGTCAGTTAAAAATAATACTTGATCGTCTGTTAACCCATCAGGGATTTTGAATAAACCCACATCAGCAAAGGGTACGCGGGCATATTCTGCCTGACCGCCTGCGTAACCCCCGAAAATATGAGAGTAGCCAAATAGACCAGAGGGAGAATGACCCATGATTTTTTCTGCTAGCCAACCGTTGGGGTTGGAGTTATCGCACAGCGACCATAAATCAGTATTGCAGAAAAAGCAGTTACCACAGGCTATTGTAAAGGGAACGACGACGCGATCGCCTACTTTGACATTATTAACTGCGCTACCAAGTTCAACTACTTCCCCCATGAATTCATGACCAAGGATATCACCTTTTTCCATCGTCGGGATGTAGCCATTGAAAAGATGCAAATCAGAACCGCAAATTGCCGTTGATGTTATTTTGACAATAGCATCACGCGGGTTAAGAATTTTTGGATCTGGCACTGTATCAACTCTTACATCAGTGGCGCCGTGCCAGCATACTGCTTTCATAATAGTTGTTAGTTGTTGGTTGTTAGTTGTTAGTGGGTAGTGGGTAGTGGTTAGTTGATAGTGGATAGTTGATAACTGCTGACTAAAGTTTAAAACTGGTTAGTTGATAGTTGATTGTTAACCATCAACAACGCTCCCACTAACCCCTAACCACTAACAAGTATTTTTTTGAGTAGTATCGCTTGGTTTATTTGGTAATCTGGTCAGCTTTTTCTTTAGTTGAATTCAAAAACTCTTTGGTACTTTGGGGTAAAGGTTCATCAAGATTGAGCTTATCGCGAACATTTTCACCAATGCCTTTTAAGTTCTTTTTGGCATTGTCAATTAACTGTTTATCTTTTTCAGTCGGTTGTGCATTGTAATATTTAGCTTCTGGTGTTTTCGCGGTATCAGCCAGCGCTGGCAATACATTAATGTCACCAAAACATTGCAAAAACAATATTGCAAATACTACCAAAATAGCTTTGAAAATCTGATGTAATCGGAAATTTTTATGTGAATAAATCACTTTCATAAAATACCTTTTTATCCAATTTTTATTCTAAGAGTTATGAGTTAGATTCCAACTCATAACTCTTTTTTTAATCATAGGACTTACGCACTCATGTCGTCTTACCAATTGAATTTACGTAGGGGCAATTCATGAATTGCCACTACAAGACTTGAGGAAAGCGCTCATTCCTAAATCAGAAAGGATAAATCCTCTCAAACTGATTATCTGACTTGGTGATAACCTTCTTTAGTTCCAGTTATTGGTTTAACAGCCTTTTCAACTCTCTTCTCTGTTTCACCCAAAAACTCTTTTGTACTTTCTGGAAGTGGTTCATCAAGATTGAGTTTTTCGCGAACATTCTCAGCGATTTTTTGCAAAGGATTTTTACCTGTATCAACCGACTTGGTGTCTGTCTCTAATGCAGATGAGTGCGGTGTACCTTTATAATAAGTGCCGAGTCGTGATTTGACAGTTTCACCTGTTGATTTTGCAGCGTCATCAATTCCTTTCTTGGTTGACTTCACAGCATCTTTAGCAGTTCCGCGAAGATTATCAACAGTACTTTTTAGCTTATTCTTGCCACCTTCTACTGTTGAGTTGGTTTTGTTTGGCGCCGATTCATCTGGGGTTCCTTTGTAATAAATACCGATTGGTGATTCGACGGTATCATCAGCAAACGCTTGCAATGCATTGCCGTAACCAAAAGCTTGAGCGCCAATAAATATAAATGCAGCGAAAACAACTGTTAAAACTCTGTGCAAAAATTGTTTCACGAAAGCCTCCGATTGAATTATTTAATTGAACAATATGGGTAGGGAAACTCCATCCCTACCGATTTCATGGTTTGAGAACAACTTTGATGCAGTTATCCTCTTTTTGTTGAAAAATGTGGTAGCCGTGAGGTGCTTGTTCCAGGGGTAATTGATGGCTAACAACCACAGATGGATCTAATTTTCCATCTAAAACTAGCTCTAGCAACTTGTGCATGTATTTTTGACCATGCATTTGTCCCATCCGGAAAGTCAAGGCTTTGTTAAAGGCTGCACCAAACGGAATTTTATCAACAAAACCACCGTAAACACCCATAATTGAAAGGGTGCCTCCTTTACGACAAGCAAGCATCATTTGCCGCAGTACGTGGGGACGGTCTGTTTCTAACCGCAACTTTTGCTTTGTCTGGTCGTAAAAGTCTTCAAAACCGACACCGTGCGCTTCTAATCCCACAGCGTCGATACATGCATCAGGACCGCGACCGCCGGTCATTTCTTTTAAAGCTTCGCCGGCATCAACTTCTTCATAGTTGATAATTTCGGCTTTGGCGAAATTTTTTGCCATTTCTAAGCGTTCTGGAAAGCGGTCAATGCCGATAACTTTTTCAGCACCCATCATGTAAGCGCTAATCATGGCGAATTGTCCGACAGCACCGCAACCCCAAACGGCTACAATATCACCAGGTTTAATATCGCATAATTCTGCACCCATATAGCCGGTGGGGATGGCATCGGAGATAAAAAGTAACTTTTCATCGGGTATATCTTTGGGGACTTTTACCACACCGACATCGGCAAAAGGTACGCGGACATATTCTGCTTGTCCGCCGGCATAACCACCGAAGGTGTGCGAGTAGCCGTAAATTGCTGAAGTGATACTGCCAAACAACTTTTCTTCCATCCAACCGTTTTGGTTGGAATTGTCGCACAACGACCACATATCACGCTGGCAATAATGACAGTTACCGCAACCGATCATCGAAGGAACGACAACGCGATCGCCTATTTTTAAATTACTTATACTACTGCCAACATCAACCACTTCCCCCATGAATTCGTGACCGATAATGTCACCTGATTGCACAGTGGGAATGTAGCCACCATAAATATGCAAATCACTACCGCAAATTGCCGTTGAAGTAATTTTGACAATAGCATCACGCGGGTTGATAATTTTCGGGTCTGGCACCGTTTCCACCCGCACATCATTAGCACCATGCCAGCAGACTGCTTTCATATATATATTTGGGATTTTAGATTTTGGATTGTTAGTAGTTAATTGTTACTGGTGAGGCAGCGCGGTCTTGGGGGTTTCCCCCATGAGCGACTGCCGAACCCGAAGGGTTAGTAGCTAGTAGTAATTCCCAACTAACTACTAACCACTAACAACCAACTACTAACCACCCTTTGGTTGTCCTTCAGTAGTGGCAATTTCGCCAGCTTCCATTAGCATTTTGAAACGGCGTAAATCATCACCAATTTGTTGTTCTGGTTCTTCACCAAAAAGTTTAGCAAATACAGATGCGATCGCTCCACCTGGCGGGCTATATTCAAGAACAACCTTTACTTCAGTACCGCGATCGCCTGGTGCTTTCTTAAAGCGAATAAAACCAGAATTTTCCACATCTGCACCTTCCACCGAAGCCCAAGAAATAAACTCATTTTCTCGGTCTTCCAATATATCTGCATCCCATTCCACACTACTATCCAAAGGTGCATTCGCAATCCAATGCGACCTTTTATCATTTTGCACACTCACAGATTTGAGATGCTTCATAAACCGAGGCAAATTCTCAAAATCGTGCCAAAAGCGATAAAGTTCATCCGCAGGCTTATTTATCGTTACCGTCTTTTCAACCTTAATAGATTTACTTATACCAATCGCCTCCTGTGCTTGCTGAATCGTGCTTTGCTTAGTTACACCTTGATACACCAAACCGCCCCCAGCTACAGCCATCAGCACCCCGCGCAAAGAACGCTGACTCAAACCCATCAGCACCATCGCCCCACCACCCAAAAGAGACGCCCAACGCTCAGTTTCACCCGCCTCAGCGCCTTGACCCTTACTCAACTCATTCCCCGAACTCGAAGCCATCTTTTTATCTCCCTCTCTCCGTAAAAATAACCACAAAGACGCAAAAACCCTCTATAACTTCTTCCTTAGCGCTCTTCGCGCCTTTGCGGTTCGTTTAATAAAAACCTACATCTACACAGCCGCACCCGTCGTCGGCTTCGCAGGCTTCACATCCAGCCCCATCCGCTGTTGATACAGTTCCGCCAATCGCTGTTCAGAAACCAACAAATCATTGTAAATATCCGTAAACAGCGCAGTAGCTACCGGGTCAGTATACATAGGACACAAATTGCCAATATCACCGATACCAGTTTGCACATCGCCCAAAGCCGATCGCAATTGAAACGTATCATCACTTCCGGTCATAGCCGTTTTCACCTTCGCGTATTGATTCGCGATATTAGCGGCTAAAGAAGGCTTCTCACCCAACCTGTCAAGATAAGTTTCCAGCTTGAGGATGTGACGTTGTTTATTAGTAATTATCTCTTGAAACAACGCCTTAACTTGAGCATCTGACTCTTTCTCAAAATACTTCTCCAAAGCTTCCAACGAATAACGCTCACCAGCAAGAGCAGTATTTACACCCTTGACAATATCACCCTTAGTTGAACCACCCCAAGCATCAGCTAGCTTCCACCATTCCGCGCTTGTATCATTCTCTTGAGGTAATGCAGCATCCTTGCCACCGTAACCCAAACGACTCAAGATAGCTGTGGTGAAGATTGCCAAATCTCCCGGTTGACGCGAGGTAATCAAATTACCATCAACTACCAAAGGTTCGTCAGCATATTTTGCACCCGCATTGATCATGTCCTTGCGAATAGCGCTGAAACCTGTAGCTTGTTTATCTTTGAGCAAATCCCCTTCAATTAAAACTTGCGGTCCGTGACAAACTGCCGCGATTAATTTACCTTGCTGCATCGCTTGTTGGACAAAGCGTACAGTGTTCGGGTTGCGTCGCATGTGGTCGGGTGCCATTCCACCAGGAATTACCACCGCATCAAATTCCGAGGCGATCGCTTCAGTAGTAGTCCCATCAGCTTGCTGAGAAACTTTGCCTTGTTTGCCCTTATACTTTTCATTCATCCTGGCACCGAGGACAACTACCTCCATCCCCGCTTGTTTTAGCCCGTTATAAGGAACTTGAAATTCCGCATCCTCTACCCCATTCTCAATCAGGATAGCGACTTTTTTATTGCCATTATTAAATGCCATTAAATCACCTCTTAATTTACTTACGTAGTGAGCGCTTCAGCGCTCAAATCTTCTCAAATCTTCTCAAATCTTCTCAAATCTTCACTGCGAAACTACAGTTGAACCCGCTGGAAATATTTCCGCATAATCTGGGGAAAAATTTGCTTGCAAATCTGCAAACTCACCCGGACTTACAGCACTTTGCAACACAGTAAAAACAGCCCGGACATGAATTACAGCGGCAGTGGGTTCTACATTTTCCTTTTCACTCACCATTTTGATAAATTCTTCCAAGCCAAAATGCTGACCATTTTCGCCTTCGCGACCGCGCAAAAATTCACCTAATTCTTTCGGCAACTGTGAAGCCAAATCCTTACCTTCATCACCCACAATCCGTTCTCGAATAGTTTCCAACGTAGCACGAGTAGCACGTTCTGCCTCTTCACGAGAATCTAATTGAGCAACGCTTTGGACATGTTTAATAAACTGGTCGTATTTCACTTGCTTCCTCCGCTTCTAAAAAATAATCAATGCTTTTTGGAGTTTTTAATTCTTTAAAATATTTGCTTACCATTCACAATTCTCAGCTAAGAAGCTCGATTTTATTTTGTCAAAAAATCTAATTTCCCTGATTAATTATTTAATTTTCAATCACTTGAGCATAAATTCACATTTTTAATAGTATGCAGCAACAGTTATCTTCACTTCACTCCAAAGGGATAGATTTTTTTCCATCTCAAGTAATACATCCCTAGGGAGACAAGCCAAATGAGGGAAAGCGCTATTTTGGAGAAGCAGAAATATTTAGAATTATGGCGGATCAACAACAAGTAGATTTAGAAGCTCAAGTCAACCGTGTAGATCCAGATAAAGAACTTCAATCCGAAGATAATTTACCAGAAGAAATTTCCGACCTACCACAGGAAATTACTGAATCCTATGGTACTGGTGTCAAAGAATCACCGGGCTACAATGTCGGCGGGCGAGAAATGGAAGAAGAGTTGGATGAGTATGCTACATACACCAGTCCAGAACTAAGTGGAGGGGATGTTGATGCCGGTTGGCAACAAGCAGCTATGGATGGTGATGAAGCTATTGGTGGTACTGCTTCCACTCCCGATCAAGATATTGTAGACGAAATTGGGGCTGCTGTAGGAATAGAAATGGATGACGCCGCGTTTCTGCGGACAAGCGAAATGTTAGAACAGCGGGACGATGGACGATGGGAGTTAGATCCCAAGTCTTCTGAAGATTATGGAGACAGGAGAGAGTAGAGGACAGGGAGAGAGGGGGACAAGGGAGACAAGGGGGACAAGGGAGACAAGGGGACAATTTTTTCTCCCCATCCCCCCATCTCCCCCACTCCCCACTTTCTACTTCAGCGTCTGAGTTTCTTTATTTTCTAATCCTTCTTTAGAGTGATCGAGCCGCAATTCGCCTTTGGGTGCAAAGCGCATCCACAATGGAGTTTCTGAACCGGCAGATCCTTTGGCGACGGTAACGCCACCATCAGCTAGCCAGAGTGCGCCGGTGACGTAGCTGGCTTCGTCGGAAGCGATGAAGGCGTAGACATTTGCCATTTCTTCTGGTGTACCGCGTCGCGCTAATGGTGTACCATCAATTAGGGATTTTTCCATCTTCGCGTCCATTGGACCTGTTTCTTTGTGCGTCCAGGCAGTATCAATTGCACCGGGACAGACACAATTAGCACGGATACCATGTTTGGCTTGTTCGACGGCTACACCTTGCATAAATGAATGCATCCAGCCTTTGGTACCACCGTATGTTGTGTTGTATGGTAAGCCGTTGAAGCCGGCTTCGGAACCTGCTGAGACGATGTTTCCCCGCGTTTTCTGAAGGTGGGGAAGTGAGAATTTTGTCATCAAAAACGCTGAACGAAGGTTCATGCGAATTGTGTCATCAAATACATCGATGGGGTAATCTTCTGTTTCCGCTGTAACCAGAAAAACTCCAGCGTTGTTGATTAAGATATCTAACTTGCCGTAAGCATTGATTGCAGTTTGCACGCAATTTTTAGCGTGAAACTCTTGGGAAACGTCTCCCGCGTAAGCGATCGCTTTCCCCCCATAATGTTTAATCGACTGCACTACATCTTCAATCGGATCGTCTTGTAATCCGTTGACAACCACTGAAGCACCAACTTTTGCAAATTTGTGAGCGATCGCTTCTCCAATACCAGTACCAGCACCAGTTACTATCGCAACCTTACCCTCTAAACGTCTATCCATCGATATACCTCCTAAAACTAGGGAATAGGGAATGGGCAATGGGCAATGGGCAATGGGCAATGGGCACGCTCGAATAAAGCCAAATTTCGATCTCAGCCCCATGCCCGCTTGCCCCATGCCCCATGCCCCATGCCCCATGCCCATTGCCCATTGCCCATTCCCAATTATTCTTCTCTTTGATTTAGATACATCTGTCTTCAGTAGGGTTAAACGCTCGATGTACCTTTGATAGGGTTGCAATAGCAATCATTTAATCGCAATCGGAGTTTGTTATGACATATACCCAAACCAACGATCCAACAATTCGCGAACATGTCCAAGCATGGCAAGCCTTAGACGTAGACGATCAGCTTGCTTTGTTCTGGTTCGTTTACAAAGAAATGGGTAGCTCAATCACCCCAGCAGCACCCGGAGCAAGCACCGTTTCTCCAGAAATTGCCGAAGGTTTGTTTAATCAAGTTAAAGAATTATCCCACGAAGAACAACTACAACTTCAGCGTGACTTGATTAATGGTGTAGATAAGCAATTAACTCGTGAATATGGCTCTTTGGGTGAAACTACCAAGTTGTTATTTTGGTATCGGTTAGCTCAAGGCATGGAAAACGCTACTATCATTCCTATGCCTGCTAGCTATAAGCTTTCTTCTGGACCCCAACAACTGTTGGATAAAATTAAGCAACTTGGTTTTGAGCAGCAAATCACTCTTTTCCGTGATTACGTTGCCCCATTCGGTGCTGAAGCCAAAGGTGGCGCAGAAGTTTAAAGCTTTGATATTTTTGATTGGTAGCCCTTAGCGCTACCTAACAAGTTTCAGACAAGGTTTAATTCCCCCCTAGTTTCGAGCGGCAACTTAAGCCGCTCGGACTTTTCCTTTGAGGCAACATACCTAATTCTGCGTTCCTCGTAAGTAGACCAAATTAAACGTCAAACCACAGATAATAAACACTCGATGTTTATCTATGATTTTCAGTTTCGTATTCGCATTTGACAACGGTCTTGCCCTTTAGTTGGTGTTCAATATTATCGGTGAGGTTTGACAAAAAGTTACCTCTCTCTTATGGCTGGATTATAAATAATAATCTCTAATTACGTTTCTACCTTTTAATAGGGAAATAACTAGGAATTAATTTTTAACCTGTATAGAAGCATAACTGAGAAGTTGCAAATATACGTTGTAGATTTGGTTAAAGTTTTTTTCCAAATACACAACCAAATTACAACAACCACAGATGCATCACTAACAAGCTCGGAGGGTCTATGACTTCTACAAATGTTAATCCATCACAACAAGCTGTATCAGCATTTCAGCGATTGAAGATAGACGATCGCCTAGCAGTACTGGGGTCACTTTTAACCTCTTTTGCTGATAAAATACCTGCAAATGTTACAAATTCCTTGCCAAGAGAAAAGGCTGCGGAGTTAGTAGCACAAGTTCAAAAACTGTCCTCAGAAGAACAGCTATTCGCTTTGCGTGACTTGCTACCAGCAGACAGACGCGACCAGGACGAAGTAATGCTCGATCCAAATCCCAGCAAAGCGATGGCTGAACTCGCTCATGGTGGAAATAAAATTTCTACTGGTGAATATGGTAACATGCAACCTGAAGGTAAATTAGCTTTCTGGTATCTAGTAGCAGAAAGATTAAGAACCGTATTCATGGTATCAAATCAATCTCAACCTTCTCAACAAGCAACAGAAGTGTTGAACTCTCTGAAGTCATTCAATACTGACGATTTAGTATCTTTCCTCAAGAAAGTGCTGTAGTCCGAAGTTTTAACTGAAGTGTAGGGTGGGTATTGCCCACCTCTACAAATAATAATATAATACGCTTTTGAAGACCATTTTTCAAAATTCTAGTTAACTAACTTGAGGTGTTTATGACTTCTACGAATATCGATTTTATCGAAATAGCTGTATCAAAATTTAAAAATTTAAATGCAGACGATCGCCTCGCTGTACTTGCATTACTTTTTAGTAAAGTTTCTGAAGAAGTTCCTGCTAGCGCTATCAGTTGTATGCCGAATGACGGTACAGCAGATTTGGTAGCAGAAATTCAAAAAGTATCCCACCCAGAACAAATAGTAGCTTTGCGTCAGTTGCAAAACCAAAGTGAAGGCGGAGAAACAGCAATTTCTACTGATAGTTATACTTCAATGGATGCTGAATGTAAATTGGCTTTTTGGTATCACTTAGCCCAAAATTTAGGCGGTTCAGTTGTTGGTCTACCACATGATTACATTCCTTCCGAACCAGCAGCAGAAGTATTAGATTTATTTGAAACGGCTAGTACCGAAGAAATAATGTCTTTTATGCAGCAAGTACTTTCATAAGCTTAAGTTCTCATATCCTCGTTCCCAGTCAGAGACTGGGAATGCACTCATAAAATAATTTAATTAAATACACAGTAAAAGATTATGGTGCAAACAAAAACTATTGAACGAGAAAATATTAAAAGAAAGCATTTGGTTTCCAGTCTGATAACTGGTTTAGTAATCGGTATCATCTTGGGTACACCTATCGGCTGGTTTGCTCATCGATTTTATTATCAGCAAAACTTAGCTCGGACTTTGATTTGTCGAGAACAAAATAGCAATAAACCAGCAGCAATTGTTGATGAAATTTGCGGTTCCAGATTTTAACGAAAGTGAATTATGGTATATTCTCCCGAACAGACGAAAAGCGCAGATGAAAACCTAAAAGCGCAAAGGCAAAATTTAGGGCTACGTCGGGTTAGTATACTGCTAGCTTTGATTGTCTTTATTAGTTTTTTCGCATATCAAATTGATATCGCTATTCCCGGAACACCAAGTATTAACAATACATATACACCGATTACCCAACCCACAGCACAAGAAATAAATTCTTATGATGTGTTGGGTAAAGTTGTCAGTAAAAATGAAGCTGCAAGTTTGCTGAAAACAGATGAAGGCAAACAGCAACTATCAGCAGATAATGGTGCTGTAATTATTACTGAAGATTTGATTAAACTTGGTCGCAAAGCTTTTTATACAGAAACCTTTGGAAATGAGGTTTTTTTTACTGATGTAACTGGTGTTTTGAATGGACCGTTGAATGTTGGGAATTTAGCTTATGCGATCGCCTCTCTTGGTGGCAAGCATACCACAAATCTGCAAGTGACGATGGATCGAGATATGCAAGTAGGCGATCGCACTTTCAAAAAAGGTGATATCCTCAACACCGGACTTGACGTACCCGCAAATTCTCTCTTTCCCTTAGGAATTGTTACTCATATCAATCAAGGTAAAATTCGCGTTGGTGTTACTTGTGCTGCGTGTCATGCGGCTGTTGATAACGTCACCGGACGCATTTTAGAAGGCGCACCAAATAACGACCTTGATACCGGTTTAATTCTCGCATTAGCGAGTAATTCAGCCGCTTGGTTTCGACAAACTGGTGTAAATCCGCAGACAATGCGCCGTGGTGAAACTACTTATATGAAAGCGGATGGCAGGCGATACCGTCTACCGGATATCAAAGCCTTAGAAAACGCCGTTGATGCAGAATTATTAACTTGGTCTCCCGGCAACTTTGACTCAACCGGCGACAATGTTAATAATCCCTCGCAAAATCCATCTTCCTATACTTTTGCCGCATATCCTTACGGCTGGAGTGGTAACGCGGCAATTGGCTGGTTTCACGGACTCACCACACTTAACAGCAACGTTCACGCCACAAACTCAGATTTGACAACCGGTGCTGATGCTAGTCAAAAGTTATTAGGTATTGACAAAGAAACCTACTTAGGCGTGATTTTGCAAAACTCCGCCAATCCAGCCTTCAGATTACCACAAAACGCCAAACCATCAGAATTCTTTGAGAAAATCGATCCGACTCCCGGCACACCGGCAATGAACGAAGTAATTAAAATGCCAGGATTTCCCAAAGGTTCACCATTCATGCTTGATGGATTGATGGCAAATTCACCTGGTTTGCCAGTTGCAGCACAACTTAACGGCATGTCAGCGTTTCAAAACTCCCTCGCACCACCGCCAAATCATTCTACCAACTCAGAAGCAGTCAAGCGAGGGGCAGCGATTTTCACAAAAGCCGGGTGCGTTGAGTGTCATAGCGGCAGGTATTTCACCAACAATCATGCGATCGCAGAATCAGAAATCAAATCTCAACCTTCACGCGCTAAAGCACAAGCAGCTTTCGTCGGCAACTTCACAGAACCGCAGACTTACCCCAGCAACGTCCGGGTTCCCTTGCCAGAAAATCCTTTAGTGCTGAATGTTCCCAATATCATATCCCAAGAAGACTTCAAACTAGCATTTGCCATTGGTAACGCCGGTGGTTACAAAGTGCCTAGCTTGATAGGATTAGCCGTCACCGCACCATATTTGCATGATGGTGGTGTTGCAGCAGGAAAAGAAGCACTGCAAGTAGATAAAAACGGCTATAAAATCGTTAATTCCGAGCAATTGGGACTTACAGGGACTTCCTTAAAAAACATTGCCCCAGATCCAAGTGCAAGTTTGCGCGTGCTTGTAGATCGTAACTTGCGTAGGCAAGTAGTTTTAGCCAATCATGCTAATTCCAACTTGCAAAAGTCCAACGCAGACGGTAGCGGACACAATTACTGGGTTGATAAACAGGCTGGTTTTGATATTCAAGACCAAACCGACTTGATAGAATTTCTTCTCTCACTAGACGACAATCCCGAAATTATTCCACCTCAAAGTCGCTAGACAAACAAAATACCCTTAAAAGTAGCCCACAGCCTAAAAACCTGTGGGTTTATTATATAGTACAGACGTTCCGGCGGAACGTCTCTACGACTGCGGAAAAAACTACTCCAGAATCTGATAGAAACCTAACAAAGCTGGGAATAATAAATCTGTCTTAAAAAACTAGGCTTAGTGCGTTTGTAGCGTCTGAGATTTGGAAATCTCCAAAACATCAGTAAAACAAATCACTTTTTTTAGTTAATATTACAGAGATTGAGGTATTCCCGATGAGTCAGATGAGTAGAGACGATGTGCGTGAAAGACTTGGAAACGTCGATCAAATCCGCGACATTATTTTTGGATCGCAAATCAGAGACTACGACAATCGATTTAGCAAGATGGAGTCAGACATACAGTTGTTTCAAAAAGAGATGCGTACCCATGTCGAGCAACTGAAATCTCACTTTACAGCAGAGTTAAAAGCGGCAGTTGAGTCACTAGATAAAAAGCACAAGTCACTTAGTCTTACCACCCAAGAAGAAGCTGCTGACTTGCGACAATTAATAGATCGCTTAAACAAAAAATTTTCCGGTAGCGTTCAATCTCTTGACGAAACGCTAGATAGTCAAACTACCTCAATTCGAGAAGAACTTTCTCAAACCAAAGACTTACTTCAAGATGATATCTCAGCTTTGCGAGATTTAATTTTAGAAGAACTAGAACGACGCTTTTCAGATTTGAGAGACAACAAAGTTTCTCGTGATGATATGGCTGAAACTTTGTTTGCTTTGGGAATGCGATTGAAGGGAACAGAATTTATTCCCAAGCTACAAGAAGCAGTGGAAGAAAAGAGCGAGTATCCCTCAATTCCACTATTAGAAACTACAAAACTGTCAAAAGTGTTAACTCACTCCAACGGTAATGTGGAAATACATTCCTAATTTCAACCTTCAATCAAGCTATAGCTTGATGCAAAATCTGTGTTATTCCAAATTGCTTACTCCCTTCCCGCTACAAGATTACCTATCTTCTTTCTCTTCTTCCTTTGTGTACTTCGTGTCTTTGCGGTTCGTTAAATAGGTATTTTCGAGCGGGAAGGGAGTAAATAACACACAGAAGGCAAAATTTACAAACATGACTCAGGTGGAATCGATGACTCAAGATGAAGCTGTACAGCTTGATAACTTTCTGAATTTGCTTGTTGAGCTTAATATCATCGATCCACATGAGTCAAGTTATTCTAAATTACTACCCGCAACTGTTGAATTAGAAGAATGCGAAGCCGAATCAGAATCTTCTGTTATTTATTTAGAAGCAACTCTTGAGCATCCTAATTCATTCGAGCAACCACATTTGGATAATGAATTGGAAAAAAATACTCCACTAATCGCAAATTTGGAGCCACATTTAAACGAAACGAATCAAAATAACTCCCAAGACACAATTGATGCTTGGCAAAAATTACAAGAGCTTTTAGTCGGGACAGAATTAACAGATTTAAACAATATTGCAGCGAGCATTCAGCAAAATTTAACTAAGCTAGAACATCAAATTTATGACCCCAAAGAGTTAATTAATCTGCTGCTTCCATCGATTTCTGAGCTTTTGAGGCTGAAAATTACCGAATCAAAAGAGGAAATAGCACAAATAATTGCCCCAATCGTCGATCAAGCTATTCGCAGTCGGAGTGAGGAGGATAAAAATAGTATGGGTTCAGCTTTAGCTTCGGCTGTTCCTATCGCTATTACCCAGCAGATTATGATTGCACCAGAGGAAGTTTCAGACGCATTTGCTCCGACAATGGGACGAGCGATAAAGAAGCAAATCGAAATTGAAGAAAATGTCGTTGTCGATGCACTTTACCCAATTATTGGTAGTACCATATCTAAATATATGGCGGAGACAATTCACGCCATTAATCAACAAGTTGAAGAAACTCTTAGCGTTGAAGGAATAAAACGTAAAATTCTTGCCAAATTACAGGGAGTTTCTGAAGCAGAATTAATCCTCAAAGAAGCGCTACCGTTTACTGTTCAAGCAATTTTTTTGATTCATAAAGAATCCGGTTTGGTTATCTCAGATATTCAACCTAAAGATGGACAAAGGTTAGAGTCAGACATGGTAGCAGGAATGCTGACAGCGATTCGTACCTTTGCCAATGATTGTATCACCCAATCTGGAAGCGTTTCCGAACTAGATGCAATTAACTACGGTACATCCAAGATTATTTTAGAAGTTGCTGGATATTGTTATTTGGCAATTGTTATACAGGGAGAAGCAACTCAAGAATTTATCTGGAAAATGCGAGAAAGTCTCACGAAACTAGTTACAAATTACGGAAAACTAATAGAACAATTTGACGGCGATTCAGATACAATTCCTAGCCAGATTCATACAACTTTGTCAACGCTAAAAGATGATTATCAGGGTAAAAATAAAAAAAAGAAACCATCGTCTCTACTTATATTAAGCTTATCAATTATCAGCGCCATTTTTATTCCTTGGGGCATTTGGCAATATCATAATCAAGTAATTCGCTCTATTGAAAATAAAACTTCCTTGGCTTTAGCTTCGACACCAGAATTAGCCGTCTACCGTTTAACAGTAAAAGAGAATCACGGTAAACTAAAGCTAACTGGAAGATTACCCAATCAAGTTTTGCGGGGTAAAGCCGAACAAATTACTAAAGCAACTGCTCCCAAATGGTCGATTGACAATCAAATTATCTCAGTAAAAGTACCACCCGATCCTGTATTAGCTGCTGCTGAAGTGAAACGAGTCACCGCAGTTTTAAATCAAATAGACGGTACAACAATTTCTGCTCAATACCTCGCTGGTAAAGTTTCTGTGGAGGGTACTGTCAACCAAATTGCAGATGCAAAAATCATTACTCAGGCATTTGAGCAAATCCCTGGTATCAATTTTGTATCTAGTGCAGTGCAAATAGAAAAAGTGCGGGTTGCAGTTCGATTTTATTTTGAGCTAAATTCAGCAACTGTAATACCTGCGGATTTAGAAAACAAGGTTAAGCAAGTCAAATTTTTCTTAGAACAACATCCGATGAAGCATTTGAAAATTATCGGTTATAGTTATTCAGTTACTAATACTATTCAAGCCCAACAATTAGCACTAGCACGAGCAAAAGCTGTACAACAAGCATTAATTAATCAAGGTGTTGAACCATCTCGTTTACAAGTTGTGGCAACCACAAATTTACCACCAGGAATTGATATGACTCAACCCTCTTGGCTAAATCGCTGTGTTGCTTTAGAACCGATAGACAAGTAACTTTAGATTTAAAATTGAAGATTTGATTTATAGTAGTTTTTATTCCTGTAAGATATATTCTATTTTGAGTTTGGTAAAAATATGTCCACAATAGCTAAAAAAATCTGTCTAATAGGTGATTTTGGTGTAGGCAAAACTAGCCTGATTCGCCGATTTGTAGAAGGACAGTTCAGCGATAAGTATCTTTCGACTGTCGGAGTCAAAATATCTCGTAAATTAATTGATTTTTCGGACAAAACCGCAGAAAATACGCAAAAATTACAACTGATTATCTGGGATATTGAAGGTAGTAATAAATTTAAGGCAATTGCTCCAAGTTATTTTCAGGGAGCTAAAGGAGCAGTGATAGTTGGTGATGCAACAGTACAAGAAACGCTCAATCATCTCTCTGAACATATTAAAAACTTTTTAGCTGTAAGTCCGAAAAGCTATATTATCATTGCCTTGAATAAATCAGATTTAATTGAAATCGAGTATCGAGAAAGTCTCCGACAACTATATCAATTTAGCGAACCAAAATATGTAATAGCCACCTATTTAACTTCTGCTAAAACTGGCGATAATGTTGATGAAATTTTTAAACTTTTGGCTCAAGCTTTAATGCAAGGAAATTGAAATAACTTAATGCTATCGCGAGGTGTTTATGAATTCATTGTTGACAAATCTGCTGTCTCTGCGTCGTATTGAATATTTGATTATTGACCAGAAATTAAAGATTTTAGAGATGTCTTTGGGAGTAAATCGTTTTGTTGATATTTACGAGGAAGTGCAGTTAGGTAAGGATATTCGGCTTGCTTTTCCGGAACTAGAGGGACTTGAAGATGTTTTTGAAGCGATTATACAAGGAAAGCAAAATAATTTTGAATTAAAAGGAATCAGGCGATCGCTACAGCATGACCATCCTTTATATATTAATATTTCTATTATGAATATACAAGAATATTCTGACAATAAGTTAATGATTATTGTCGAAGATGTCACAGAACGAATGGTTTTGGAACAATCTTTAACACAAGGTACTAATGAGGCAAACCTTTTATTACGTACCTTAAAAGCTTCTAAGCAATATATTGACCAAATTGTTACATCAATGGCAGATGCTTTGTTAGTAACAACACTATCAGGCAACATCAAAAAAATTAATCTTGCCGCACAAGCTTTGTTGGAATATTCCGAAGCTGAACTTATCGGTCAACCTATCTTCAATGTGATTAAATTAGTTAATGATTTTAATTTACAAATAGAGGAAGAATCAAATATTTGTAATGCCGTACTACCTACTCCTTTAATGAAAGAGGTAGAAACTGTTTGTCAAACCAAGAGTGGAAAAACAATTCCTGTTGCCTTTTCTTACTCAATAGTTCAGACAGAAGTTGAGCATTTCCAGGGTTATGTTTACATTATTCGAGACATGACCGAACGCAAGCAAGCAGAACTTGCTAAACAGAAATTCTTAGCCATGATTAGCCATGAAATTCGCACTCCCATTACATCAGTTACTGGGATGGCTAGTTTGTTACTAAATAGCGAATTAACGGCACAACAGCAAGAGTTTGTTAAAACTATTTACAGTAGTGGTGAAGCTTTACTTAAAATTATTAACGATATCCTTGATTTTTCTAAAATTGAATCAGGCAAACTAGAACTAGAGGAGCAACCTTTCAATCTGCGAAGTTGCATTAATGAGGCTGTTTCTTTACTTTGGTATAAAGCTCAAGAAAAAGGCTTAAAACTCATTTTTATAGATAATCCTGAGCTTCCTCAAATAATTGTCGGAGACATTACGAGAGTGCGGCAAATCCTGATTAATTTACTTAACAATGCGATTAAATTTACCGAAGCTGGGAGCGTAAAAATTTCAGTAATAACTCGTAAATTACTTGCTAAAAATACTTATGAAATTCAGTTTGCTGTCACAGATACAGGAATGGGAATACAGCGCGATCGCCTTGAGCGTTTGTTTCAAGCATTCAGTCAAGTTAATGCTTCAATCACCCGTCAGTACGGTGGTACCGGTTTAGGACTTGCGGTTTGCAAACAACTGTGTGAGTTAATGGGTGGCAGAATTTGGGTAGAAAGTGAGCAAAATTTAGGTAGTAAATTTTACTTTACGATTATTGCTACTGCTGTTGAAGAAAAAGTGGAAAATAACAAAAATGTAGCAACTGATGCCCTAATTAATACTTGCATGGCAGAGGAACATCCTTTGAGAATACTGTTAGTAGAAGACCACGTTATTAATCAAAGGATGATAAAGATGATGTTGCAAAGAATGGGCTATCAGCCAGATGTTGCAAACAATGGTAAGACAGCACTTTCCGCGCTGCGTCATCAACTTTATGACGTGGTATTAATGGATGTGCAAATGCCAGAGATGGATGGTTTAACAGCTACTGAAATTATATACCAGGAGTGGACACCGGATACCCGTCCTCGAATTATCGCACTTACAGCAAGTGCAATGTCGGGAGAACGCGATCGCTGTTTGGCATCTGGTATGGATGATTATCTTACCAAACCAATCCGCATTCAAGAACTGATGCAGGTACTAAAAAAATGTCAACCACTTATTTCTGAGAAAAAGATAATGAAAGAACTAGAGAACCAAGAAACAATCAACAATCCGATTCATCCTGCTGCTTTATATGAAATTTTACAAATAGCAAGTTTCAATTCATCTATTGATGGACTGGAATTTCTCTTTGAAACTATTGATTGTTATCTCGAAGATACCACTAGACTTTTGCAAGATATTCATCTTTATCTAGACCAAGCTAATTATAAAGCACTTCGGCGAGCTGCTCATACACTTTCTTCTACTAGCGCTACATTAGGTGCAGTTAATTTAGCAACGTTATGTACAAAATTAGAAATAATGATGGCAAATGAAGAATTCATAAAAGCAGCAGGGCAAATTTATCTGATTGAAGAAGAATATCAACAAGTTAAAATTGCTTTAGAGAACGAGCGGCAAAAATATCAAAATCCCAGATAATTGGCAGCATCCTAAATGTGCGCTCCTTAACGTAGTATAGCAGTTCCCATTCAGATGCGGTACAACATTATATCGTCGCGTGTAGGGGCACGGCAGTGCCGTGCCCCTACGGGTGTACCTCACGTAACCGAGAATTGCTATAACGGCTTCAGCCGTTAAAATCCTTGCTTTGAGCGGTAAACCGCTCACTACGAACTAAAGGAGTATTTCATCAAGTTTGTTGAAGGGGAATTTCAATCCAGAATTCTGTGCCTTTGCCTGGTTCTGAAATACACTTCATCACACCACCATGCTTTTCAACAACAATCTGGTAACTGATTGCTAGTCCTAATCCCGTACCCTTACCTACAGGCTTGGTTGTGAAAAATGGGTCAAAAATCCGCTTTTTTACATCTTCACTCATTCCTAAACCATTGTCGCTAATGCGAATTACTACATGACATTTCTCTGGCAAAAGTTGAGTAGAAATGCAAATCGTGTTACTTGGAATTGGTGAATTATTTTTATGTTCTATTTCCCCGAACTTGAGAGCGGAGATTTCTTCTACTTGCATTTCTCTTGATTCTCTATTCTTGTCTACTAAAGCATCAATGGCATTGCTGATAATATTCATGAAGACTTGATTCATCTGTCCGGCATAGCATTCTACTAGTGGCAATTCCTGATAATTTTTGATGACCTCAATCCCCGAAAAGTCAGCATTTGCTTTCAATCTATGTTGCAAAATTAATAAAGTACTATCTATGCCTTCATGCAAATTAACCGGCTTCATTTCCGAATGGTCTAGACGCGAAAAATTGCGTAAAGACAGCACTATTGAGCGGATGCGTTCTGCGCCTACTTGCATTGATGACATAATTTTCGGTAGGTCTTCTGCCAGAAATTCTAAATCCATCTCTTCGGCTTTAGAATCAATTTGTTTGTTAATTTGAGGATAGTGCAACTGATACAAACTTATCAGTTCGAGCAAGTCTGTAGTATATTCGGTGGCATGAGCAAGATTGCCAAAGATAAAGTTAACAGGGTTGTTAATTTCGTGTGCTACACCCGCTACTAATTGCCCTAAACTAGACATTTTTTCGGTTTGAATTAGTTGTGTCTGGGTGTGTTTCAGTTCATCTAATGTCTGCTCTAACTCTACAGCTTTAGCTCTGGCTTTAGCTTCGGCGCGACGGCTTTGTTCATAAAGTTGTGCTTGCCCAATGGCGATCGCTGCTTGATCTGCCAGTTGTTGCAATAGTTCTATTTCTGCATCCTGCCAATTTCTCGGAGTATTACACTGATGGGCAACGAGTAAACCCCAAAGTTGCGTACCCATCTTAATTGGTACAATTAAGTTTGCTTGCACTTGCATACACTGCAAAAATTCTTGATGGCAAGCACTCAAGGAAGCTGTTGAGACATTGTTAATTGCTCTTACTCTTCCCCGCAAGTAAAGATGGGCATACTCATCAGGAAAGCATTCTGATGGCATTTCTACATTCAAAACAGACTGCCAAATATCGTTGACATCTTCTACAATTATCGTACCGCTATTATTATCTAAAAGCTGATAAATCAGCACCCGGTCTGTAACTAGCAGCTTGCGGACTTCCCGGACGATGGTTTGCAGAATTGTCTTGAAGTCGAGTGTGGCACGGATTTGGTCTGTAATCTGCTTGAGTGCTTTGGCAAGTTGCAATGATTTTTGCAATTCAGCAGTTTGTTGTTGCACTTTTTGTTTCAAGTTAATATTCAGCGATTGCACTTGTTGGTAGGTTTGCTGCTGCTGAATTGCCATTGAAAACTGATGAGATAAAGCTTGCGCTAATTCGATTTCTTCATCTTTCCACTCAGGTGCTTGCCCTCTTTTTTGCTCTCGCCAAACATCAAAGGAAATCTGAGGTAGCAATTGTTGCTGGTTTTGGTCGCGGTGTCCTGCCCAAAGAATTTCTGTATCAAATTCATTGCGAAAAATACTTAAGACACCGATAAAGTTTTGCCGATAACGCAGGGGAATTACTAAGAGTCCGCGAATCTGAGTAGAGCGAAAGGCAGCAGATAAAACTCGCAAACCCGATACTTTGTAAATGTCGCTAATTGCCAATATTTCGCCGTTTTTGGATTTATTTAGCCAATTTTGCCAGACGGGATGCTGTTCGAGCAAGCTGTTTTCTAATTTGTTAAACAGTTGTGGCTGGTCGCCCCAAGTGTATAATTCTTCACTCTGCTCAATGTAAAGTCTGCCACCTGCCCCCTCAAAGGTAGTAATGACGGCTTCTAGCGCTGCCTGTACTTGGATGGTGGGTAGTGTATGCAACAAGGTGGTAACTTGATTCACCATCGCTTCTCGCTGTTGTTTGGCACGAGTCTGCGTGAGTAAGTTACTTTGGGCGATCGCGATCGCAACCTGATCGGCAACTTGCTGTAATACTTTCAACTCCCGCTTCAAAATTGTTCGCGGTGTACTGTGGTGCGATACCAACAAGCCCCACAGTTGCGGCTTTGCTAATTGTGTTAAGTCTTCATGTATGATTGGTAGTACCAGCGAAGACTGCACGCCCATTGCCATTAAGTATTGAATATGGCAGGGATCTACCCGTCGATAGTAGATATTCTCGCTTTCTAGGGATTTGCCAGTAGGAGATGATTGTAGCGGCGATAGCCCAATTTTCCCCCTCGCCACATCGACAATCGAACGTTGTCGCGCTAACAAAAACAATTCTCTTGCCTCTGCTGGAATATCACTTGCGGGAAAGTGTAAACCCAATAGCGAGGGCAAGCGCTGCTCGTGTATCGATTCGGCAATAACTTCACCGTTGCCATCAGCATCAAATCGATACATTTTTACTCGGTCTGTTCCTAAAAATGAACGAACTTCTTCAACCGCAGTTGCTAGTACCTCTTGCAGATCGAGCGATCGCCTAATCCGGTTTGTCATCCGGTGCAGTAAATTTTCTTGGTCAAAATTTTGCTGTAAATTAGTGGATTTATCCGTATATGACATTGCTTATATACACCCATTCAAAAATATTAAAATATTTTTAATTGTATTGTGTAAAATTTAAATGTAGTCCAGAATACGATTATTTTTTCTTATTCTTCTTAAAAAAAATATATTTGTATAAAGATTTACTGAACATACATTTTAAGAGAAGCAAAAAAGCCGTAAATATAACTAATCTTCTCAAATATTAACAGGGTAAAGTTACCATTCCCCTCTAACAATTAAGTTACTTATATTTTTGTGAAAAAGTATGATTTAGCTAATCGGAAATTACTGATAACGACATTAAATTGCGGATTTCTTCACGCACACTCATGAGGATTTTACCAAGACAGTTTTCACCAGTTTTATCTGCACCACAGCCCCAAAAATAATCGTTAGGCGAGTTTTCTACAAGTAAATTATCGCCTGTAGCCAGCAGAGTATCTCTAATTTCGGCATGAGTGAGAAACTTTTTGAGTACAGCTTCGCGCATAACTTGAGTTTTGACTGCATCCCAATCACAACGAAGTTGACGCGTGCTACACCGTCCCAAGGCAGCAGCTTGTTCTGGCGTTTCGGCGGCAGAAATTGAAGGTATGATCGCTGCATCCACGCTGCCGACAAACTTTTGCGCTTGATAATAATGCTCCACCGTTGACCAGTAAGTACCCCGGATTTCGATTCCGTGGGGAGAAAAGTTAGAAAAGCAGCCGTAAGGCTCCCAAACCTTGTAAAAGTAAATAGTCATTTCAAAATTGCTATGATTATGTATCAAGGGTACTAGGTACTGGGGACTGGGTACTGGGTACTGGGTAAGAAATCTGCCCACAAAACGTGCGTTGTTTGTACTCTTATTCTTCCAAATCCCTAGTCCCCATTCCCCAATCCCCAATCCCTTCTATCAATTTCCATCATGCCTGTAGATGCATTTCAGGTACTTAATTTAAATTAAAGAGCAGTACTTGCCTCTGGGCAGAGGAAATCTATCTAAAGACAGTTATATTGTGTAACCAAGTCTGTCTATAAGGTTTGATATTGTGGCTCATAGTGAGACAAGCAACCGACAATCACCTGTCATTACAGCCGGGATTGTCCTTGGTATCGGTCTGGGAGGATTTTTTGATGGCATCGTCCTACATCAGATTCTTCAGTGGCATCACATGCTCAGTAATGTTCGACCGCTGACAACAACCTCCAATATAGATTTAAACATGGTTTGGGACGGATTGTTTCACGCATTCGACTGGGTGATGACTGTCATTGGAATAGTATTGCTATGGCGTGCGGGAGGACGCGATGATGTTCGTTGGTCATCAAAAACCTTCTTCGCATCTTTGCTCATCGGTTCTGGGTTATTCGACGTTGTTGAAGGATTAATCGATCATCAAATTCTCGGTATTCATCATGTAAAACCAGGTCCAAATCAGTTAGCCTGGGATTTGGGATTTCTTGCCCTTGGTGCGCTTCTTGTTGCCATCGGCTCGATAATGATACAACAAAACAAGCAAGAGTTGAAAGTTAAAAGTTAAAAGTTAGGAGGCGCGGTAGAGACGTGGGAGTGTGGAACGTCTCTAGAACTTTGCGCCTCCTCGTACAGACGTGGGAGTGTGGAACGTCTCTACAACTTTGCGCCTCCTGACTAAATACGCGATCGCGAAGCGCTGCTGCCAAGGGCAGATCGCACAAATTTCTCTAATCTATCCATTCCTTTCTCAATTGTTGCCATATCGGTAGCGTAAGAAAGACGAATATTGTCATCAGCACCAAAAGCGATTCCGGGAATGACTGCGACTTGCTCTTTTTCTAGCAAAGCGTCACAAAATTCTAAAGATTTGACACCGAGTTTGCTGATGTCGGGAAACATGTAAAACGCACCATCTGGCTTTTCACAAGTTAAACCGGGAATAGCGTTAAGTCTATCAAACATTACTTGCCGCCGTTTGGCGAAAGCTTGACGCATTTCTTCTACACAGTCTTGTGAAGATTCTAAGGCAGCGATCGCCCCATATTGAGCAAAGGTACACACATTTGATGTACTATGACTTTGGATGGTGATTGTGGCTTTAATTATTTCTGTTGGTCCTGCAAGATAACCAATCCGCCATCCTGTCATTGAGTAAGCTTTCGCAAAGCCGTTACTGACAATAGTCCGGTCGAAAATCTCCTTTCCTAACGAACCGATGCACAAATGTTCTGCACCGTCGTAGAGTATTTTTTCATAAATCTCGTCGGAGACTACAAGTATATCTTTCTCAACTATTATCTCTGCTAAAGCTTTGATTTCTTCCGGGGTATATACCATCCCCGTGGGGTTGGATGGGGAATTGAGGACAAATAACTTTGTTTTCGGCGTAATTGTTTCTCGCAGTTTTTCCGGTGTAATTTTATAGCCCGTGGAAGCATCTGTATGTACAATCACGGGAACACCACCTCCCAGCGTCACCATTTCTGGATAACTTAGCCAATAGGGAGCGGGGATAATTACCTCATCACCAGGTTCGATCAGCGCGACAATTAAATTGTAGAGAGAATGCTTACCGCCGTTAGTGACGATGACATTTTCTGCTTTGTAATCAAGATGATTGTCAGTTTTTAACTTGTGAGCGATCGCTTCTCGTAACTTTGGTTCACCAGAGGCAGCACCATACTTGGTTTTGCCTTCATCTAAAGCTTTTACCGCTGCCGCTTTAATGTGAGCCGGTGTGTCAAAATCCGGTTCTCCAGCGCTAAAACTACAAACATCGATACCTTCAGCCTTCATTGCCTTAGCCTTGGCTGCGATCGCTAAGGTTAACGAAGGGGATACTTGACTTACTCTTGCTGCCAGCTTCATCTTACTTCTTTCGGCACATTCTCACCTATATAAGAATATCCCACAATCCCCCGCGAGATTTTTCTCTTAACAATTCCTTCTTTATGGGGAATGGGCATGGGGCATTGGGCATTGGGCATTGGGCAGGGGGCATCGTTAATACCCTACAGGCTAGAAGCCTGGGGCTATACGAACAAAGCCCACCTGCGTGGGCTGAAGAGATTTTAGGCTGCGAAGGCAGCCTTTGTACGTATAGCCGCACCCTTCTAGGGTGTCAGGTATACGAACAAAGCCCACCTGCGTGGGCTGAAGAGATTTTAGGCTGCGGAGGCAGCCTTTGTACGTATAGCCGCACCCTTCCAGGGTGTCGGCGTGTGCAAAAATACCTTGAGTGCATAAGCAAGAAAGCGTTAGAAATAAGTTAGGACTTACGCACGAATAATCGGATAACGAACCGCAGAGGACGCAGAGGACACAGAGAAATAAGAGTTTAGGAGAGTTTTTGCGTAAGTCCTATAAGTGTAATTGTAGGTTTTAATAATTACAGCGAACAGAGGGGAATCAGTTATGGGTAAACAAATAAAAAACCAACATTGGAATATCCAAGTTTTTACCCATCGAACCTTTGCTGTATTTATCAGTCTGCTGTTGCTGTCTGATGTGGGAATAGCTGCTGGACGCCACGAAGTGAAAGCGCAGCAGCAACCCCAATCACAACAAGAAACCAGCGCAGCAGCAAAACGAGTATTTGATGAGGGATTCAAACTATATCAGCAAGGGACAGCAGAATCTTTACGGCAGGCAATTGGGAAATGGGAAGAAGCGCTCAAACTGTATCGACAGATAAATGATAAGAAGTCGGAAGCTCTTACATTCCTCGGTATCGGGAAAGTTTACGACGATTTAGGAGAAAAACAGAAAGCGCTCACATCTTACGACCAAGCACTGCCGTTGTATCGTCAAGTGGAGGACAAAGGTGGTGAAGCTAGTACCCTCAATAATATTGGGCTAGTTTACTCTAATTTAGGAGAAAAACAGAAAGCACTTTCGTATTACAACCAAGCACTGCCGTTGTATCGTCAAGTGGGGGACAAAGGTGGTGAAGCTACTACCCTCAATAATATCGGACTAGTTTACTCAGATTTAGGAGAAAAACAGAAAGCACTTTCGTATTACGATCAAGTACTGCCGTTGATTCGTCAAGTGCCGGACAAAGCTGGTGAAGCTACTACCCTCAATAATATCGGGAGAGTTTTCTCAGCTTTAGGGGAAAAACAGAAAGCGCTCACATATTTCGACCAAGCACTGCCGTTGCGTCGTCAAGTCGGGGACAAAGGTGGTGAAGCTGTTACCCTCAATAATATCGGGGCAGTTTACGACGATTTAGGAGAAAAACAGAAGGCACTGTCATATTACGACCAAGCACTGCCGTTGCTTCGTCAAGTCGGGAACAAAGGTGTTGAAGCTACTACCGTCAATAATATCGGGGGAGTTTACAACGATTTAGGGGAAAAACAGAAAGCGCTTTCGTATTACGACCAAGCACTGCCGTTGCTTCGTCAAGTGGGGGACAAAGGTGTTGAAGCTAGTACCCTCACTAATATCGGGCTAGTTTACAACGATTTAGGAGAGAAACAGAAAGCCCTCACATATTACGACCAAGCACTGCCGTTGCGTCGTCAAGTGGGGGACAAAGGTGGTGAAGCTACTACCCTCTTCAATCTAGCTTACCTAGAGCGCAGCAAAAACAACTTACAACCAGCACTCACCCATATCGAAACAGCCATCAATATCATTGAAGATTTACGCACCAAAATCGATAGTCAAGATTTACGCACTTCCTATTTTGCATCAGTACAGGGTTATTACCAATTCAAAATTGACCTGTTGATGCAACTCCATAAAAAAGACCGATCCAAAAGATACGATGCTTTGGCTCTTGATACCAACGAGCGATCGCGTGCTAGGGTACTAATCGAACTGTTAACCGAAGCAAATGCCAAGATCCGCAAAGGTGCAAACCCCCAACTACTAGAACAGGAAACTAGCTTATTACAACGAATTGAAGCTACAGAGAAACTAGTAAAAAACTTAGAGTCACAAAGCCAGAAAGACCTTATCCTGAAAAATTCTATCGAACAACGCAAGAAAGAACGCGAAAATCTCCTCGACCAATACCGCGAACTGCAAACCAAAATTCGCACCACCAACCCAGAATATGCTGCACTCAAGTATCCAGAACCTTTAACACTGTCGCAAATTCAGCAACAACTCGATAAAGACACTGTGCTGTTGCAATATTCATTAGGAGAAGACCGCAGCTATCTTTGGGCAGTCACACCCGATTCTCTCGACTCCTACGAACTCCCCGGACAGAAACAAATCGAGGATGCTGCAAATAATTTCCGAGAAGTCATACTTGAAGGTGGTACACCTTACGGCAAAAGTAATCCCGATGCAATAAATAAGCCTGCTTCCCAACTCACCCAAATAATTCTCGCACCCGTCGCTAACAAATTAGGGAAAAAGCGATTAGTAATTGTTGCTGATGGAGTTTTGCAAAACATTCCCTTTGCAGCATTAGCAGACCCATCCGCTACATTAACTACAACATCGATTGCTTATCAGCCTCTTTTAGTTAACCACCAAATCGTCAATCTACCCTCCGTGACTGCGATCGCTACCCAGCGACAACAACTAAACAAACGCCAACCCGCACCCAAAACCCTTGCAGTCCTTGCCGACCCCGTATTTGCCGCTGACGATAAGCGAGTCACAGGCAAAGAACCTGCCATAGCACCCAACCTCAACCTTGACCGTTCGAGTTTGCAACGTGCGATGAAAAACCTCAAACGTAACGGATTAATGTCCCTACCAAATACACGCACAGAAGCCGAAGAAATCCTCAAACTTGTATCACCTTCCCAAAGCATACATGCCTATGATTTTGATGCCAATTACAACTTCGCAACCAACCCAGAACTCAAACAATATCGGTTCTTGCAATTCGCTACCCACGGTATTGTCGATACTACCAACCCTGAGTTATCGGGAATTGTCCTCTCGCAAATCGATAAACAAGGTAAACCAGTTGAAAAAGGTTATCTGCGTTTGGGTGACATCTTCAACTTAGATTTGGGTGCCGAGTTAGTCGTTTTGAGTGCCTGCGAAACCGGTTTGGGTAAAAATGTCAAAGGTGAAGGGTTGATGGGGTTGACAAGAGGATTGATGTATGCTGGTTCAAAGCGGGCTGTAGTGTCTTTGTGGCAGGTTGACGATGAAGGCACATCGCAATTGATGCCATTATTTTATAAAGCGATTTTGCAAGGAGAGTCTCCCACATCTGCTTTGCGGGATGCACAACTGCAACTGTGGCAGCAGAAGCAGTGGCAAAATCCTTACTATTGGGCAGCTTTCACTTTGCAAGGTGATTGGAGATAGAGGGGGAAGCTGTTCTTGAGAGGAGGAAAAAGAATTTGTAAGTAAGTAGGCACAAAAAACCGAAATATGTAAAGAAAAGTAAAATTATTCAAAACCCTCCCCCCCTCCCCTACTCCCCACTCCCTCTCCCCCCCTCTCCCCCTCCCCCCCTCCCCTACTCCCCACTCCCCACTCCCCACTCCCCAGTCTCTTTATAAGCCAAATAAACAGCTTCCAAAAAGACATCGGGGACAACGGCTTCTGGTAGCTTTTCTAAATCGATAATGTCTTGAACCTGCTGAGTCAACTCTAAAGCCAGATTCATTCTTGCTTTTGTTGACATGACACTCCGTCTGAGTAAATATTCGCGAATAACAGCAAAGTCATCGGGCAATAATGTTGATAAATCGGCAACTTGCAGCAAATGTTCATATATCGGCTTTGCCTGTTCGGAAATTGTCAAAGTCGTTGATGCAAGCGGTCTTTGGGCTTGAATGACAATTGTGCCGGCGGCTAAATCGCCTAGGCGCTTTTCGCTATTATTAAAGATGATAAATAAAGCCCCAACATAGAAAAACTCATCAATCGGTCTAAGCAAAGCGCGTAATGTTGCTTGTTGCAAACCAACAGGTCTACCATCATCTCGAACAACGCGAATTTTCGCAAAGCGTTTGCCGGGGGTTTGACCATGCCATAAAGTTTCAAAGAAGACAAAGTAACCTGCGTAAATAGCAAAGCCAGTGATGAAAGCGATCGCTATTAACCACAAACTCACCTGCTTGCCAAAAATCCGTGTCCACAAATCCGCCAACTGCACAGCAACAGTTACCCAGACAACAACAAACACCGTCATTATCGCAGCCAAAACGTGATAATCAATTAACAATGCCCAAGCGCGATTACCGATGCCGGCAAGAGTAAATTCTAGTTCTACACTTTCTGGTGTGCGGAATTTAATTTTGTTGAATAAGTGCATAGCAGTTTTTGTACTAATATTTAAATATCCCGGTCTCGTAACTTCAATCCCATACCTTCCCGACGACTCCGCAAGTCATAATAAACTACTGCTTTGATTGACTGCCAAAACGGTACAACCAACGCGGCACTTATTAGAGTAAGAATTAGGTTCAACAGTTGCGAAAGAAAAGCGTAACCCGAATTTTCTTCAGCTAAAGATGCTAAAATTGCCTGAAGAATAGTGCTAATAATAGTAAAGGGAATTTGTATCGGTATCGTAATTAAATAAGCTACAAATAAAATCGCGACAATTCGCCAAGCGTGTCCTTTTGTTAATTTCCAACTGCGACCAATTGTTGAGGTTCCATCAATATTGTCTTCAACAGCCAGCGGAAGTTCCACAACAAAAAAGCGAGCTTGTACCCACAGAAAAGCAACGAATAAAACTGGGATCAAAATGAATGTTAATAAAGAAACAGCCAGAATAATAGCAGGATTTAGACTTCCACCGGTGGCGATACTTCCAACAAAAAAAGCGGTAACAATCCCGATATAAATAGCAAACGGAAGCATTAAAGCCAGACCGATTCCAAACATTAACAAACCCATAATGAAAAACTGCCACATGCGCGAATTTACGATTCTGCGACCTCCTTCAACAGATTCCGGTTGATCCACCAATTCCCCGAAGGCTAACCGGGATATTAAAGCTAAAATTGCTCCACATTTTGCCCAACCATAAACTGGTATAAATATCCACAAATAAGCATTAAATGCCAGTTTAAGATAAGACTTGAGGTGAGAACGATATAGCCGGATTCCGGCACTGACGACATTACCGAGGCTAAGTGGTTGTATTGGGCTGGGAGAACTCTGATTAAAAGACATAATGTCAAATTCTCTTGTAAAGTAAGTTCTAGATTTGAGGCTATCTTAAGATAACTTCAGTTAAGTATTCCCAAAGTTTATGAATATTCAACGTTGGATTTCTCGACGAGAACCAAACTGGCAACGTTTAGATGCTTTATTAAGACAAGTAGAAAAAAAAGGAATCAAGTCACTGCAAGCAACGGAAATTAGAGAGTTAGCGAGTTTATACCGTTCAGTAGCAGCAGATTTAGCCCGCGCTCAAACTCAGAAAGTAGGCAATACTTTGACACAAAGTTTACAATTATTGACAACTCGCGCTTATACGCAGATTTATCAAGGTTCAAGACGACAAGAATGGCAAGCGGTGATGGAATTTTATAGTTGGGGATTACCAGCAGTGGTGCAGCAAACATTTTTATACATCGCTGCCGCTACTGCGACATTTCTGCTGGGGGCATTAATTGCTTGGTGGTATGCGTGGCAAGATCCGACTTTTATATCACTTCTCGTCCCGGAAAGCTTAATTACCCAGGTACGAGATGAGCATGAATTGTGGATGGGGTCAATAGTCGGAATTGAACCTTTAGCATCGAGCAATATTACGATTAATAATTTATCAGTATCGTTTGGAGCGATCGCAGGTGGCATGACAGGGGGAATTTACACCACATTTTTGTTATGGTTCAATGGTTTATTAATTGGTGCCCTTGCCACCTTAGTCAGTCAAAATAATCTTGCTTATCCCTTTTGGGCGTTTGTATTTCCGCACGGTTCCCTAGAATTACCCGCCATCTTTTTTGCTGGTGGTGCGGGTTTTTTACTCGCCAGGGCAATTTTATTTCCCGGAAAATACAACCGTCGTGACGCACTCAAATTTTACGGTTCTCTGGCGGTGCAGTTACTATTTGGCATTATCCCAATGTTGATAATTGCTGGTACTATCGAAGGATTTTTTTCTCCCAATCCTAGTGTATCAAGTACTTTTAAATATCTCCTGGGGATGAGTTTGTTTGTGGTTTTGCTAGTGTATTCTAATCGCAAGCGGGGCTAAGTATTTACATTTGAAAAATAGCCAGATTCACTTTCACCTCGTTTGACTATGCATAAAAAATTAGATTGGAAACTATAAATGTATTTAGCGAACAAAATTGACACGTTAGTGAAATAAAGGGAATTATGAAAAAGAAATTTTTTTCTAGCTTACTTGCTGCTGCTTTAGGAACTGGTTTATTATCAATCGCTGCACCTGCAAGCGCTTTTGAAATCAAAAGCCGAGATGAAGCTCCTGCTGATTTCAAAAATATTCTTCAAGACTTTAGAGCTTTTGTTGGCGAAGAACGTCGCTATTTGTCTCCTGACACCATTCAGGCAAAACAGGTTAATTTGTCTGACCTAACGTTGAAATTTGACTACGATCCCAAAGTATTCTTTATCGGCGAAACGGCTGACTTATATCGCGATCGCTTAGATTTCAAAGCTACTACCGGCTCTCAAGTCGAGACAGGTCAAATAATTTTCGGCGATACCTCTTGTAATACTGGTGATAGCAGTTTCCCTAATTTTAGCCAGTTTTGCCCAAACCCGAACGAGGCGCTACCAGGCAAAGTTGCACCCTATAAACCTTTGAATGTCGGTGACTGGGTGAATTTAGGCTCGTTTAAAGCTGGTACAAAATTGGATTTCCAGTTAGTTCCTAACGATATTAACGGCGGTATCTACGAAAATGGAGTTAAAGGTATCTTTGGTTTAGATCAAGATCTCAACCCAGATAATTTACAACACGTTATAGCTTACTACTACAAGGACTATGTGGTGTTAGGTTTCGAGGATTTATGGGGCGGTGGCGATCAAGATTATAACGATACAGTGTTTGCGATTGATATTGGTAAAGCGAATGTTCGTGCAGCAGTACCAGAACCTTCTGCGGCTGCGGCAATGTTTGCGATCGCCGCATTGGGCTTAATGAAAACTCGTCGCCGTCAAGCTGTTCGGTAAGATACATCGACCGAATTTAAATATACCTTATCCATAAACCTTTGTAGAGACGTAGCACTGCTACGTCTCTACATTCTTTTTTACGCCTGTGCCCAGTGAAGAAAGAGACAAGGGGACAAGGGGACAAGGGGACAAGGGGAAAGAGAAAAAGAAATTTTAATCTGTCCTGCTGTATGCAGGAACTTGTTGGCTACTTATGTTTGTAGAATATGTGTATTCAGAAAGAACTATTTTTCAGCATAATCGTCAAAATGATTGCTTTTTACTAATGCTTTCAAAACCAACTTCTATCCTGCAACCACAATAGAGCAGAAAGCTTTCTTTCTTTTAACTGACAAGGAGTTTGAAATCTGAGTTTTATGAAAAATTACTTAATTTATATTATTCGCATCTATCAAAAGTTAGAGATTTAAAGAAGAATATCCCCGACTTTTTGAAAAAGTTGGGGTTCTGAGGTCTTTCCATTCCCAGCTCCCCATTTTTATAAGAGACATGCGGTGTTTAAAATTTGTTGCTTTATTTTTGAGTCTATCTCTGGCAGCAACACCTTTGGTGGCAGTTGCCCAAAGTATCGAACAGTTATTTCAACAGGGTAATGCAGCCCAAGAAGCTGGAGACTACTGGGAGGCTGAAAATATCTGGCGCAGGATAATTAAAAAAGACCCTAACAATGCCACTGCTTACAAGAATTTGGGCAATGTGCTCTATTACAATAGTACATTAGGGCAAGCGTATCGCTACAGGGAGGAGTTTCTTATACTGCCGCCCCGCGGGCTTGCCAAGGCTTATGTTGTTGGTTTGGGTATTGCGCTGGATGACCAGAAAAAATCATTAGAGGTAGCGATCCCACCAGCATCCCACAGAATACCGTTTTACGCATCCGACAGAATACCGACTTACTTAGATAAAGTGATCGCAGTATACCGCAAAGCCATCCAACTCAACCCCAACGATGCTGATGCTTACGTTCCTCTGGGTAATGTGCTCTATTACCAGAATAAATTAGAGGAAGCGATCGCAGCATACCGCGAAGCCATCCAACTCAACCCCAACTATGCACTTGCTTACAACAATTTAGGCAATGCGCTCTATTACCAGAATAAATTAGAGGAAGCGTTCGCAGCATACCGCGAAGCCATCCAACTCAACCCCAACTATGCACTTGCTTACTACAATTTGGGTTTTGCGCTGAGAGGAGAGAATAAACTAGAGGAAGCGATCGCAGTATACCGCAAAGCCCTACAATTGCCGGAAGATAATTCTTTTACTCCTGCAAGCTTTCATACTTTAGCTCACAATAATTTAGGCTTAGTATTACAACAACAAGGCAAGTATGAAGAAGCAATCCAAGAATATCAGCAAGCAATCAAACTAGACCCCAAATATGCTACTGCCCAAAACAATTTCAAGGAAGCACGACGACTCTTAGCAATACGAAAAGGCCCTCTCCCACACAAAGTGGAAGGCGATCGCAAATGGGTACCACCCATTACCCAACAGCAATCATTAGTTGATGTATTCCGTTCTGTGGTAAGGGTTATTGCCCAAATCCCCACTGGTAATAGTGTTGGTGCTGGTTGGGTAGTCAAACGCGAGGGAAATAAAGCCTGGATAGTCACAAACCGTCATGTGGTGACATCTGAAACAAGCGGACAACAAAGCAAAAAAATCGAGTTGGAATTTTATAGCGAACCACCTCCTGGTAAATTTAAACCTCGTTACGCAGCCAAAATTGTTAATATCACCGATACCAACAACCCCTTAGATTTAGCCTTACTCGAAGTTACTGGCATCCCCGATGATATCAAAACCTTGCCAATTGCTTCTGGTCGAGTTCCCCTTACTACCCAGGTGCGGGTCATTGGTCATCCCAGCAATGGTGCTGACTGGACTGTTGTTTCCGGGCAAGTTAGCAATTTCCTCTCCCAAGACCGGAAGTTGCAAATACAAGCAACCCTCGCACAAGGTAATTCCGGTGGACCTGTAATCGACTCGCAAAACCAGGTTGTCGGTTTGATGGTGCAAATTAGCGACCCCAGTCAAAATTTTAAGGAACAAGCCAGTACAAATCAACCGCCAATTTCCGCGACCGGGGGATTTGGTTTTGCTTACAGCATGGATATTGTGGTAGAACAATTGCGTAGTTGGGGGATTTCGTTAAATCAATGAAATTAGCTTTTAGCTTTGTAGGGTGTGGCTTGGCTAAATGCGTGCATTATCCGTGCTTGCCCGAATTCAATAAACGACTGCCCGAATTCAATAAACGACTGCCCGAATTCGATAAACGACTGCCCGAATTCGATAAACGACTGCCCGAATTCGATAAACGACTGCCCGAATTTGATAAACGACTGCCCGAATTCGATAAACGACTGCCCGAATTCGATAAACGACTGCCCGAATTCGATAAACGACTGCCCGAATTCAATAAACGACAGGTTCTTGGTGTTGGATTACCCAAATATGAGGATAAATGGGAGATTTGGTTAGATATTAAGTTACAGTTACTTACCCTCAACCTACAAATTTTTTTTGCAACATTT